>JBGTLJ010000001.1:0-1874 GCA_041744175.1 Oceaniglobus sp.
GCTCGAACCAGGCGAAGATCACGTAGACGATGACCACCGGTGCCCAGGCGCGCGACAGGAAGCGGACGAGCATGCTGTTGTCGGCATAGGGCCTGCCCTTGCGCAGCGCATTGCTGATGGGGCGGTAATTGAACGCGACCAGCAGGATGTTGAGAAACACGATCAGCGCCGACATGATCGACGCCAGGAAAGCGTAGACGTCGTAGTTCAGACCCAGCTCGCCGATCCACATGCCGAAGAGGATGAAACAGATGTCCAGGACCGCAAGCCCCCACAGCCAGCGATGCAACCCCCTGGCATCGCGATCGCTGAATTCGGGAATGCGGTATTGCGGCAGGTAGGGCGACAGGATCATCCGCCACAGCCCCGCCACCACGCGGCTGGCGAAATAGCCGATGTTGATCAGGGTCACGGTGAATCGCATCGCCGTATCGTCGAGCGTCCCGAAGATGAGCGCCCCGAGGGCATAGGCCACCAGCATCGACACCAGAATGCCGATGACACCGACGAAGAAGCGGAACGCCAAGAACGGCATCTTTTCGCCGTAGCCCCTGGGATTGTCCTTGATCCGCGCCACGACGAACCGTCGCGCAAAGCGTTTGCCGAAGATCTGGCGCTCCACCACCGCCCCTGCGCCGAACAGGATCATGCTGAGAACCAGCGCCTCGAAGAAGGCCATGATCGTGCCGTCGGGGCTCGCGGCGCGCAGAATATAGAGCACCTCGTTGGTCGCGACCGGCAATTGCATCAAACGCTCGACCAGGGCCTTGCGGAAGTTCACCGCACGTTCCTGGGCACGCATCAGCGCGGAATGTTCCGGGGCCGGCACCTCCGCCTCGGGGGCCGCGCCTTCTGTCGGCGGTGCCGTGATCACGCTGCCATCCGCACCGATCACGATGACCTTGGCACCGTCCCGCGACGCCTGGCGGAGGACCTCCGCCAGAGGATCATCCGCTCGGGTCGCGGCGGTGTCATGCCCGAACAGCGACCCGAGATCCTGCGCCGCCCCTGCACCCGGGCTCAGCGTCCAGAGAAGAAAGCATGCCATCAGGGCCGGGACGATGCGCCGCATTTGAGATCCAGTTGGATAATTTGAGCCAATGCGCGACGCTACGGTCTGCGGTGCTTCATTGCAATTCACCTCGCAGTGTCGGACTTTGCAGCGGCGCGATTTCGAGTCACATCTGCGCGAACCGTGGCCGCTGCGACACCCGCCACGACAAACTGACCGAACGCCCGCGTGCCCCGCATTCATAATTCCGGGCATCGTGCTATGGCGGGGATAACCAAGCACGGCAGACCGGACCTGCCGACGGGAACGGGACCAATCGCCATGCCGCATTCGGCCAACCGCCACAGACGGATCGCTTCCACGACGCGGCGCGTGATGTTCTACAGTCACGACACATTCGGCCTTGGCCACCTGCGCCGGTCGCGTGCCTTGTCGGCGGCACTGACCGAGGGCGATGAACGGGCCTCCGCCATCATCCTGACCGGATCGCCCGTCGCGGGGCGTTTCACGTTTTCCCAGCGCGTCGATCACATCCGTCTGCCCGGCGTGACCAAGCTTGCCGACGGCAGCTATGTCAGCCAGACGATGGGGCTGGACATCGACGAGACGACCAGCCTGCGCGCCGGCCTGATCCAGACCGCGATCGAACAATACGAGCCCGATCTGCTGGTCGTGGACAAGGAGCCGACGGGGTTTCGCGGAGAATTGTTGCCGACGCTGGAATGGCTGCGCCTCACGGGCCGGACGCGTACTGTGCTTGGCCTGCGCGACGTGCTGGACGATCCGGCTGTGCTCGCCGCCGAATGGGCGCGCAAGGGGGCGGTCGAGGCGACCGAGCGGCTTTATGACGAGATCTGGATCT
>JBGTLJ010000002.1:0-2008 GCA_041744175.1 Oceaniglobus sp.
CGCCTCGAGCGCGTTCAGTTCCGCCGCCATCCCGCGCCCGGCGCAGGACGGCAAGAGCCGCGCGATGCCTTCGGTGCTGCCATGGGCGCGGTGGGCGGCGGAAAACGCGTCGTTGCAATAGACATCGCCCAAGGACGCCAGCGCGGCGGCAAACTTTGCGTCGTTGCTTTCCTCGCCGGCATGAAAACGGGTGTTTTCGAGCAAAAGCACCGCACCTTCGTCAAGGCTGCCCACGGCATCCACCGCGGGCTGTCCGATACAGTCCGAAGCGAACCGCACCGGCACGCCAAAGGCCAGCGACAACGCCGGGACAAGCTGTTCGAGCGACATGTCGGCGACGACCTTTCCCTTCGGCCGCCCGTAGTGGGCCAGCAGCACCGGCCTGCCGCCCATCGCCAGAATGTCGCGCACCGTGGGCACGATCCGCTCGATCCGGGTGGCATCGGTGATCCGTCCTTCCTGCATCGGCACGTTGATGTCGACGCGGGTCAGCACGACCTTGCCGGAAAGATCCATGTCGTTCAGTGTTTTCCAGCCCATCTCGGCGGCTCCTCGTCCGGGTGTCAGGTCCGTGTCTGCTCCCTGTCTGCGCAGTTGTCGCGCCACGGCACCCATAGGTCAACCGCAACGCGGGGCTTTGTCCTTTTCCTCGGGGCACGGGCACATTAGATAACCTGCATCAAAGCATGAAGGAGCCTGTCATGGCCGAGATCAAAGATCCCGAGAACACGATCCTGATGGAACTGAAGGGCGGTACCGTCACCATCGCGCTTTTGCCCGATATCGCGCCAAAGCACTGCGCGCGGATGAAGGATCTGGCCCGCGCCGGGGCCTATGACAACGTCGCGTTCCACCGGGTGATCGACGGTTTCATGGCCCAGACCGGCGATGTGGCGAACGGCAACATGGAAAAGGACTTCAACATCGGATCGGCCGGCACCGGCGGCTCCGACCATCCCGATCTTCCGGCCGAATTCTCCAAGCTGCCCCATGATCGCGGCACCTTGGGGGCTGCGCGCTCTTCCAGCCCGAACAGTGCCAATTCGCAGTTCTTCATCAACTTTTCCGACAATAATTTCCTCAACGGGCAATATACCGTCTATGGTCGGGTGATCGACGGAATGGAGCATGTGGATGCCCTTGCAAAGGGCGAACCGCCCGCCAGTCCGGACCGGATGATCAGCGTGAAGGTGGCGACAGATGCGTAATCTCTGCCTTGCGGCAATCCTGTCGGTGCTGGGCATGACCGCCGCCGATGCCACCGGCCTGTCGATCGACGTGGCCGGGCAGGCGAACGGCACGATCACCGTCGATCTGTTCGAGGATGTGGCGCCCGGCCATGTCCAGCGGATCACCGATCTGGCCCGCTCCGGTGCCTATGACAACGTGGTGTTCCACAGGGTGATCGACGGCTTCATGGCCCAGACCGGCGATGTGCAGTTCGGCAAGGTCGGCGGCGACACCCGCCGTGCCGGGACCGGCGGATCAGAGGGGCCGGATCTGGCGGCCGAATTTTCCGACCGTCCGTTCGAACGCGGCACTGTCGGCATGGCCCGCTCTGCCAGCCCCGGCAGTGCCAATTCCCAGTTCTTCATCATGTTCGCACCCGCGCCTCATCTGGACGGGCAGTACACCGTGGTGGGTCAGGTCACCGATGGCATGGACGTGATCGACGCGATCAAGCGCGGCTCCGGCGGATCGGGCGCCGTGTCGGGCAAGCCGGACGTGATGGAGTCGGTCAGTGTGATCGACTGATCGCCTGAGCGTATCAGGTGCCGCAGAACGTCTGCGTCACCTCTTCCTGCGGCGACGGAGGATCCGCAAGGTCCCCATGATCGTCGAATGGCGACGCAAGCGCGTCGGTCAGCCGCCCGAACACGGACATGTCGCCTGAAAGTGCCGCGACAATGGCCTGTTCGACCCGGTGATTGCGGGCAATGATCGCGGGGTTGACCCCTTGCATCGCCGCCCGGGCGGCATCGGGCGTCCGCCCCTCGCGGGCCAGTCG
>JBGTLJ010000003.1:0-5481 GCA_041744175.1 Oceaniglobus sp.
CGGACGCGCAGCCCTTCCGAGCCCTTTCCGCCGCCATCGATGTATCGACCATGTTCGGCAGACTCTCGGCGTATCCGAGCGCCGGGCCTGCCGCACATTGCGGCAGCATCGCTCGACGCAACGCAAGGTGCCCATCGGTCTTGCTCTGCCCCCTGAGAACCGGACCGTTTGAAGCTGGAGCTTTCGGCTGAACTTCCTTGGCTGGGAGAGGAGCGGAATCACATGAAGGCATCGAAATTCACGGAAGCGCAGAAGGCGTTCATCCTGAGGCAGGGCGAGGAAGGCACGCCTGTGACCGAGATCTGTCGCAAGGCGGGGATCAGCCAGGCGACCTACTTCACTTGGAAGAAGCGATATGGCGGGTTGCTGCCGGACGAGATGCGCCGGCTGAAGGCACTCGAGACAAGAATGGCCGGCTGAAGAAGATCGTCGCGGACCTGACGCTCGACCGCGAGATGTTGCAGGATGTCATCCGCCGAAAGCTCTGAAGCCTGTCCGGATGCGCGAGTTATCGGAAATCAATCAAGCGCGACGCGCTCGAAGGTGAGTTCGAAGAGCTCTTGAAGCGCATAGAGCCCTCACAGGGGCTGTTAAAGCTGGTGAAGGCCATGTTCCGCGATGATTGGGACATACGGCTTGCACAGGCTGCTCATACGGCGACCGAGCTGACATCGGGAATCAAGCGGATCGAAGCTCAGATCGAGCAACTCCTCGACCGCATCGTCGATGCGAGCAATGGTTTAGTGATCTCTGCTTATGAGAAGCGGATTGGGAAGCTGGAGCGTGAAAAGGTTCTGATGGAAGAAAATTCGGTCACGGCGGGCAAGCCGCGCATGACCCTGGAGGAGTCGTTCGGACACGCTTCCGAATTTCTGTCAAACCATCGGAAAAAATGGACTAATGCTGATTTAGCGCTTTAGAAACCAGTGCTCAGATTGGCATTTTCGGAACCCTTGCAGTACTGTCGGAATGAGGGACTTCGAACACCTAATTTAGCCTCTCCATTCAAGGCGTTTGGTGAGTTCTGTAGTAGAAAATGTGAGATGGCGCACCCGAGAGGATTCGAACCTCTGGCCTCTGCCTTCGGAGGGCAGCGCTCTATCCAGCTGAGCTACGGGTGCATACCGTTCGCGAGACGCTTACGCCATGCTTACGCGAGATCTTCGCCGACATGAAGAGCGAAACCGACATTCGCTCAAACCGTTGTCTCGTCACTTCTTTCTTACATGACCGACAGCCATTGCCAGACCTGACATCAGCCATCGGAGGATAGCGCTCTGTCCAGCTGAGCTTTGCGACCGGTCCCGCCCGGATCATGGGCGCACCGGCTCTATATCCCCGGCACGCACGACCCGCAACGCTTAATGGCCCAGACAATCCGGTGCCACCGGCGACGGTTCAGCCCGCCGCCTGCAGCCGCCGGATCAGTGCGGAAGTGTCCCAGCGTCCCCCGCCCATCTTCTGGATATCCTTGTAGAACTGATCGACCAGCGCGGTGACGGGCAGCGAAGCGCCGTTCTCGTCGGCCGTGTCGAGGCAGATGCCCAGATCCTTGCGCATCCAGTCAACGGCGAACCCGTGGTCGAACTTGTCGTCCAGCATCGTCTCGTACCGGTTCGCCATCTGCCACGACCCCGCCGCGCCCTGGCTGATGACCTCGACGACGGCGCGGCCGTCCAGCCCCGCCTTGTCGGCGAAATGCAGCGCCTCCGACAGACCCTGAACCAGACCGGCGATGGCGATCTGGTTGCACATCTTGGTCATCTGGCCAGCGCCCGACTCTCCGATCCGGCGGCACAGCTTGGCATATGTATTCATCACCGGCTCGGCCGTGTCATAGGCCGCCTGATCACCGCCGCTCATGATCGAAAGCTGGCCGTTCTCTGCCCCTGCCTGGCCACCCGAAATCGGCGCATCGACGAATGCGATCCCCCGTTCGCTGGCAAGCTGCTGCAACTCGCGCGTGACCATGGCCGATACCGTTGTGTGATCGACAAAGACGGTACCGCGCGCCATGCCCGCGAACGCACCGTCATCGCCAAGGCAGACCGCGCGCAGATCGTCATCGTTGCCGACGCAGGATATCACGAACGCTGCCCCCCCTGCGGCCGCGCAAGGCGTATCTGCCACCGCGCCGCCGTGCCTTTCGACCCAGTCCTTCGCCTTGGCCGCCGTGCGGTTGTACACTGTCACGTCATGACCCGCTGCGGCCAAGTGCCCGGCCATCGGTCCGCCCATGACGCCAATTCCCAAGAATGCTATCTTCGTCACTGCTTTCCTCCAGGTTTCAAATCGCCTATCCCTTCGTAACCATCGCCTGTCCACGGTCAACCGAGGTTTCATGTCGCTGTTCTTCCGCTGGCTGCTGCGCCTGTTCATCGGCATGGCGCTTTTCGTGTTTGCGGCACTGGCCCTTGCCTACTTCTTCACCAGCCGTTCGATCCCGGACTACAGTGCCAGCTATGTCGTGCCCGCCCTGTCCGCGCCGGTGGAAATCGTGCGCGACAATGCCAACGTGCCGCATATCTTCGGTCAGCAGGATGCCGACATCTATTTCGGGCTTGGTTTCGCCCATGCCCAGGACAGGTTGTGGCAGATGACCATGCTGCGACGCACGGCACAGGGCCGACTTTCGGAACTGTTCGGCGAACGCACCGTGCGCACGGACGATCTGATGCGCAGGCTAGATCTCTACACCCTTGCCAGCCGTTCCTTCGATGCCCAGAGCGGCCCGGCAAAGATCGCGTTGCGGGCCTATGCCGCCGGGGTCAATGCCTGGCTGGAAGAGGTCAACATCGGCGCAAGGGGGCGCGGGGCACCCGAGTTGTTTCTGTTTTCACCGCAGATCGCGCCCTGGCGACCCGCCGACAGCATCGCCATCATCAAGCTGATGGCGGTGCAGGGTTCATCGCATATGCAGCAAGAGGTCTTGCGGGCACGCACGGCCCGCGTACTGCCCGATGCGCGTCTGAAGGACATCCTGCCCGACGCGCCGGGATCGGCCGTCGCCGCTTTGCCAGAATATCAGGCCCAATTGCCTGTCCCGTCGATCGATCTGACCTCGATGTCACGCGACCCGCTTTCGCCCGTCAGGCCCCGCGCGTTTTCCGGCGCATCGAACGCCTGGGCCGCGGCACCCAGCCGGTCCGCTTCGGGTGGGACGTTGCTGGCGAACGATCCGCACCTGCCGTTCAGCGCGCCGGCGATCTGGTATCTCGCCCGGCTCGGACTGACGACGGGCAGTGTCATCGGTGCGACGATCCCCGGTGCGCCGGCGGTGATCATCGGGCGGTCCGACGTGCTGGGATGGGGCATCACCACAGCCTATGCCGACGATCAGGATCTCTATTTCGAACAGGTGAATCCGGAAAACACGACCGAGGTGATGACCCCCGCAGGCTTCAAGCCCCTGCGCACCCGCACCACGATCGTCCGCATCAAGGACCGCGACCCGATCACCCTGACCCTGCGGTGGAGCGAGAACGGCCCGATCCTTCCCGCCCATCACTACGACCTGAACGAAGTGCTTCCCCCCGGCCATGTCGCGGCTCTTGCGTGGACCGCCCTGTCGCCCGACGACACGTCGATCACCGCCGCGATCGATCTCATGTCGGCCCAGACCATCGCCGATGGTATCGACGCGGGCGAGAAATTCATTGCTCCGGCACAGAACCTGGTTCTGGCCGATCAAAGCGAGATTGCCATGAAACTGGTCGGTGTACTGCCCGCGAGGGATCCGGGCCACCGTACCCAAGGGCGCTTGCCCTCTGACGGCTGGCTGGCGGTGAACCGGTGGCAGGGGCGCCTGCCCTATGACGACAACCCGGAATTCGTGTCGCCGCAGGGTGGCATTCTCAGAAACACCAACAACAAGAGCATAGACCGCCCGTTTCCCAACCACGTCTCATGGGATTGGGGCGACACCCAGCGGATCCAGCGCTGGAAGCGGCTGATGCAAAGCCGTGAGGTCCATACCAGAGAGAGCTTTCTCGAAGCACAACTCGATACCGTAAGTCCCACGGCGCGCACCCTGTTGCCGTTGGTCGGGGCCGATCTCTGGTTTACCGGTGAACCGGCCTTGGACGGCACGCCCGCCAGACTGCGCCAGCGCGCCCTGGAGCTTCTGGCAGACTGGAACGGCGAAATGAACGAACATCTGCCCGAACCGCTGATCTATGCCGCATGGATGCGGGCGTTGCAGGACCGCCTGATCCGCGATGAAATGGGACCGCTGACAGAGGAATTCGCCCACCTTGATCCGGTGTTCGTGGAACGCGTGTTCCGCAACACCGGCGGGGCGGCCGTCTGGTGCGATGTGTTGCAATCCGAACCCGTGGAGTCGTGCCAGGACATCGCGCGCCAGTCGCTGGATGCCGCGCTGATCTGGATTTCCGAACGCTACGGCACCGCGCTCGAATCGTTGCGGTGGGGCGACGCGCACGAGGCGACCCATGACCACCCGGTGCTGGGCACCACACCGATCCTGCGATGGCTCACCAACATCAGACAGTCCACCAGCGGCGGCGATTTCACCCTGCAGCGCGGTCTCACGAGTGGCACCGACCCCGATCCGTTCCTGAACGTACACGGTGCTGGATATCGCGGCGTCTACGATTTCGCCGATCCCGACAGTTCCGTGTTCATCATCGCGACCGGGCAATCGGGCCACCCCCTGTCACGCCACTACGACGACCTGGGCGATCTTTGGCGGCGCGGAGAATATATCCCGATGACGCTGGATCCCGATCTGGCCCGGGCCGCCGCCGTGGGCATCACGACGCTGACACCCTAGCTGCGCCCGATGTGCGCCATCAGCCGTGATATTTCGCCGGAATCGTCGGGTCTCGACAGGGCATCGGCAAGTTCGGCGAGAGAGGCGATGTTGTGACCGGGACGCAGACTGTCCACATGGGGCAACATCGCCGCGATCCCGCGCGCACGCGGGGCGAAACCGTCGAACCGCAGCAGCGGGTTCAGCCAGATCACCTTGCGCGCCGAAAGGTGCAGGCGACGCATCTCATGGCCGAGCAGATCCGGGTCGTCACGGTCGAGCCCGTCGGTGATCAGCAGCACCACCGCGCCCTGCCCCAGAACCCGGCGCGACCAGTCGCGGTTGAAGGCGTGAAGGCAGGCGCCGATCCGCGTGCCGCCCTCCCAGTCCTGCGCCTCGGCCCCCGCCGCGGCCAGTGCGGCATCCACATCGCGCTGTCCCATGTGGCGGGTGATGTTTGTCAGCCGGGTCCCGAAGGTAAAGGCATGGACCCGTGCCCAGCCCGCGCCGTTGTGATTGCTGACCGCATGGAGAAAATGCAGCACCGCGCGCGAATATGCGCTCATCGAACCGGATATGTCGCAGATCGCCACAAGGTTCGGCCAGCGGATGCGTCTTTGCCGGGTGGCGAGACGATCCATCTCGCCGCCGCGCCGCATGGACCGGCGCAGCGTGGCGCGCCAATCGGGCAAGGCGCCGTTGGCATCGGC
>JBGTLJ010000004.1:0-6835 GCA_041744175.1 Oceaniglobus sp.
CCCATGACGAGGAAGGCGCCCCAGACCCCCGCGGCGGCCGGCACCGGCATCCGACGCACCGCAACGATGGCCCAGAGGATCGCCGCCGCCCACCCGACCCGGTGCGCCACCGCCGTCGCCACCCCGATTTCATCAAGAGCGATCCGGATTGACAGGAACGACGCGCCCCAGATCGCCGACAAGAGCAGCAGTTCGCCCCAGGCGCGGGGACTCATGAATTTCTGGGCCGACATGGGATCGCTTTGACACACCCGGCCAAGCGGCGCGATCCGCTTCATGCGGAAACATGCCGACCGGCCGTTCAGGACGGGTTCAGAAACTGACGGAGAATTTCAGGCCCGCCGCAAGGGCATGGTTGTCTTCAAAGTCGGAGAACTGTGTGCCGTCGGGAAACGGTCTTGGCGCCATGGTCTGCGTATCGCCAAGGTTGACGTATCTGATTCCACCGGTGATCTTGTAGCGGTCCTGCTCATAGCTGAGCGCAAGGCCGATGGATTTCTGGCCATCGGTCGGGCCAAGATTGCCCGAAAAGCCGCCGACCTTGTCTTCGTAACCCACAGTCACGGCACCCGACCAGTTTTCGCTGAACCGCCGCCCGACACCCAGCGTGACCGTCGTGGTGTCGCCGTTGTAGCGCACCAGCGGCGCACCGGCTACGGCCACATAGCCGACCGGGGCGATCTCGAACGCCGTCCAGTCGACATAGCGCAGGGATCCGAAAACCAGAGTGTCCTTGGCCACCCCGGTCTGGAATTCGAGGTTCAGCGATTTCGGAACCTCGACGTCCAGCGGCAGAGAAGGCGCGCCGTTCTCGGTGATCGCGAACCGGTGATCAATGGCCGAATTATAGGTCAGCGCGACCCTCAGAGCGATCTCCGGCTTTTCATAGGCGACCCCGATAAGGTAGCCGTAATCCGTCTCGTTCGAGGTGATCAGCCGGTAGCCGTTGAACAGCGCCACGTCGCCGGAGGTGCGCAGCGCACGCAGTCCCGCGATGACGCTGAAATTGGAGGGCAGGGTGTACTTGCCCATGACCGTCACGGCGTTGGCATCCAGGATCGCGGTCGAACCGCCATAAAGGTATCCGGTCCCGATAGGATAATCGACATCGGCGCCGATGGGTTCGTCGATCACCAGCGCCAGGGCAAGCGCATCGCCGATCTGCGTCTTGAGGCCGAGGGAAACCGTGGTGTAGTCGCCCGTCATGTCGCCCGACGGCGCGCCGGCCGGCGACATGGGGCCCGCCGGGATCGATTGCGTCCCGCTTACCTTGGGGGCGACATGGCCGAACGAAAGCTCGACGTAATTCGCTTCTTCGAACAGGATTCCGACTGATTGCGTCGATCTCTCGACACCCGCCGCCTGGACAGAAGTGGTGACTGCCATACTTGCAATGATGACCCAGATCGAACGCTTCATTTTGGTTGTTCTCCCGCCGGAAGGTTGTTGGACCCTATGCGCCGTATTCGCAATACGTGTGCCATCATAGCACTATTTTGCGGCAACCGTCGGCGCGGCATCAACAAAACCTACAACGTTACGTCATTACCTCTTTCTAGCCCGGGGCGGTGCGCCGGCTGCGCCCTTCGGCAGAAATGTTGAGGTAGTTCGCACCGAAAATGATGGCGGCACCAAGAATGACGAAACTGTCGAGAGGTTCGTCATAAAGTGCCATCCCCACCAGGGCGATCACCGGCAGGCGCAGAAAATCGAACGGGATGACGATCGTGGCGGGTGCGATGCTCAGGGCCTTTGTCAGACAGAAGTGCGCCAGAAGTCCCGCACAGGCGACCAAAAGGATCCACGGCCACATCGCCGCCGACGGAATCGAGACGTCGCCGTCATATCCGGCGCTGATCAGACCGAAAACGGCCTGGATCGCGGTCAGGTAGAACAGGATGCAGGCAATCGACTGGTCGCGGGTCAGCATCTTGGTAAAGATCGCCGATCCGGCAAAGCAGATGGCGGCAATGGCGGCGGCGATCAGTCCGGGGTCGAACTGGCTGACGGTAGGGCGCGCCACCACGAGGATGCCGACAAATCCGATGATGGCCGACACCATGCGCATGGCCGTCAGACGTTCCTTGAGGAAAAAAGGAGCGGCCAGTGCGACCCAGATCGGCGACGAGAATTCGACGGCAAAGACCTGTGCCATCGGGATCACCGTGAGGGCGTAGAACCAGAGGTTCTGCCCCGCGAAATGAAAGAAGTTGCGCGCTATGTGCAGACCCAGCCTGTCGCGGCGGATTTCACCTCTCTTGCCAAGCGCAATCATCAGCGTGATCACGATGGCCATCCCGATGATCGAGCGGAACAGCATGATCTCGAACGTGTCGAGTTCACCGGCAAGACTGCGGGCTGCCACGGCCATGGAAGAGAACGATACGATAGAGCCGGTCATCCACATGGCCGCGCGCAGAATCTCGTTCATCACGCATCACCCGCCATGGAAAACCGTTTGTCTGGCACCCTGCAATTCACCCAGCGGCCATCCTGCGGCCCTCACGCCCCTGATCGGCCGACTATCCGAAACCGGCAGCAGGACCTGTAACCCCGATGCCGACCTTGCGACAGATCAAATCCGCGTGACCGTCATCGACGCACGACCCCTGCCCATCAAAAACCCATCCGTCCGGGCGCCGAACATCTCGTCGACCGCGCGCTTGCATCCGCCCCAGTCGTGATAATCGTCGAACACCATCACCCCACCCCTGGCAAGATGCGGTGCGATCCGTTCGATGCAGACCTTTACCGGCTCGTACCAATCGACGTCCACATGGGCGAACGCGACCGCGCCCTCGGGATGCAGCGTGTCCTGCACCAGCCCCTCGATCAGGTCGACCCGCGCTGCCGTCGCCGGATCGAGATGTCGTTCCAGGTTGCCCCGGACGACGCTTTTGAGATCGGGAACATAACCATAGTATGTATCGCCGCCCAAGCCCCGAGACTTGCCTTCGGTGATTTCGCGATATCGGGCGTGGACCTCCGCGGGGTCGGCTTCGGTCGGGGGCGGGATCATCCCGAAGACGTCATGGGTCCGCAACCGCCGTGTCGGCGCCATCAGGCTGGCGATGAAGATGGTCGACCCGCCAAGCGCGCATCCGGCCTCGATAAAATCGCCCTCGATCCCCAACGCCTCGATCGCGCGCAAACGACCCGCGATCTTGGCCAGCTTGTCGTCATTGAGATATGTGAGATTGGCGGTCCGAACCCGCCTGGCCAACGCCATGTCCCCACGACGATAAAGATCGAACTTGGCCGTGGCCCGGTCAAGAACCTTGGTCAGTGTGCTGGTCATGAAAACGGGATCCCGGCCAAAAGCGCCTTACTGGTAAGCGACCTGTGAAGTGCTAACACAATCTGGCGTGGTGTCACCCCGTCGCCTGCGAAAATTGATACCCCGGACGAGCTGGAACCGCGATTGGCGGATGATCTGCGTTGGCGCGCAAGCTACCTGAAAACAGAACGCCCCCGGTCGGGTTTCGTGCTGCGATGCGATGGACAGTCAAGCGTGCCCCCAGAGAGACTCGAACTCCCGACATCTTGATTACAAATCAAGCGCTCTACCAGCTGAGCTATAGGGGCTACGCGATGCGTCGTTTAGACGATCGGCGGCCAAGGCGCAATCCGTCTTGCCCGGTCTGCGATCCCATGGATCGTCAACGTCGGCACATGACGGTGGCGGCAAGGGCGGAGGCAAAGAGTGAGACCGTCGCGTACCCATGGTTGCGAATCGCTCCTCGGCACCGGTCCTTCGCGCGCCCGAACACGTGATCTTTCCCGGGGCGTCGTCCGCAGCGGCCCTTGTCGTGTCCGACGGGCCCCGGGCGTGATCTTTGGCCACAGGACAGATGGCCATCGCGGGCGAAAAGGATCATGGAGCCGGGAACGCGCCGGTCATGCAAACCGGGTTCTATCGCTCTGTCACGATCCGGTTCCGGCCGCTTCCGATCTGATCGCGGGCAGGGCGCCCGGTGCAAAATCGGCTGCGGGGGTGTGAGATGCGGGCGAAACTGGTGGCTATATCTCGGCCGGGGTCGCCCGCCGTCCTGATCGGTTGCGCGAAGACCGAAGAAAAGGGGCGGCCGGAGCCGTCATCCCGCCAGGGGTATCCAAGGACCATGCCAATTTTCGGTCGTCGCGTGCGGGTCGCGCACCACGATCGAACGGGGCCGACAGACCCCGATGTGTGTGCAGTCGCGCCCGCCCCGGCAAGCCAAGGCGCCGCCTGTGCCCCCCGCAGTCCCACATATTCTGCGCGAACCGCCTCGGCGGTGATCCGGCCGCCCACAGCCGGGGGCCGGCCGGTCACTGTGCGTTGGCGGCCTCGACGGCGGCGAACCCGGCGGTGAACCCGCTCAACGACACCTTGAGCGCGACCTCTTCGTCGGGGGCCAGGGCCGGCACGATGGTCAGCGTTGCAGAACTGCCGGATTTGAATGCGGCGATATCGGCGCCGGTGAACCCGATCCGCGCCAGGCACCCCGTGGGCACGCAGACGGTATAGGGGTACCGCTTGGCAGTGCCGCCATCCACGGTCAGCGTGAGCTGCGCGGTCAAAAGCGTTTCCAGCGGGGTCAGAACCGTCGCCCCTGCGGCGGCCTGCTGGCCCGCCGGCAGGCCGAAGATGCTGATTTCGGCCACCGAATTGCCATCGGTGTCTGACAGTAGCTGGTAAAGCTGGCAGGGATCGGACCCCGTCGCGGCCCGCACGCAGCGCACCGACCAGTCGCCGTGCTCTTCGGACACATACGAACTGCCGACGCCTTCACTGCTCAGATCCTCGCCCAGCGACAGATCGTTGGGGTTCGGTCCGGCCGCTGGCGGGGTCTCTTGTGCGGCGGCGCCATCGGCCGGGGCTTCGCTGTCGCTCGTGCCATCGGCCGGGGCGTCGGTCGCATCCTGCGCCATTGCCATGGGCGCAAGGGCGATCAGCGCCGCCAGCCCAAGTGCTTTCATGAAATCAGACATGTTGTTTCCATCACTCAATCGGTTCCGTTGCCGGGGATTTACCATGCCGCGCCGCCGGTGTCAGGTGCGTTTTCGCCATTGCGGCCATGCCGCGACATCTCAGCCCCGGACACAAAAAAGGGCCCGCAGAACAGGCCCTTTTCCATACGTTTCTCCCTGCCGGACTGGCCGACTTATATCATTGTGCCGACGCTATGAAACTAATCCACACCCGTCAACACAAGAAATTTCAAAATTTTAGCAATGGCTCGCCCGCCCGTCCTGACGATCGATCAGAAATCGGTCCGAACAGCCGGGGCGTCGATCGACACTGGAACATTCCCCGTTATGCAAAAAAGACCGCGCCCGGAGGCGCGGCCAGTCTGTCAGGGAGGAATGTCGCCGGGCCTTGCAACAGAACCCGGGACATCGTCACACTGGCGCAGAAAGGTTAATTTTGTATGTTAATCTTGGTAAACCGTCAAATAGGGGTGACACGGTGGCAGACACTGTCTTTGTGGGCGGCGGCGGCGTTGGATACGGGGCGCCGCAGGCTCTGTCGCTGGGATATGCCAACCGCCACGGCCTGATCGCCGGGGCGACGGGCACCGGCAAGACCGTGACGCTCCAGATCCTGGCCGAGGGGTTTTCTGCCGCCGGGGTGCCGGTGTTCCTGTCGGACGTCAAAGGCGATCTGTCGGGGCTGGCGCGCCCCGGATCGCCCGATTTCAAGCTGCACGGCGCGTTTGCCGAGCGCGCCGCCACCATCGGGCTTGACCTGCAATACGGCGCCTTTCCCGTCACGTTCTGGGATCTGTTCGGGCAGGCGGGCCATCCCGTGCGCACCACCCTGGCCGAAATGGGGCCGCTTCTGATCTCGCGCCTGCTGGATCTGACCGAGGCACAGGAGGGGATCGTCAACATCTGCTTTCGCGTCGCCGACGAGGAATCCATGGCGCTGCTGGATCTCAGGGACCTTCAGGCAATGCTGGTCTGGGCGGGCGATAATGCCCGCGACCTGTCGCTGCGCTATGGAAATGTGTCGGGCGCCTCCATCGGCGCGATCCAGCGGCGCCTGCTGGTGCTGGAAAACCAGGGCGGGGCGCTGCTGTTCGGCGAACCTGCGCTGGACCTTGCCGATGTGATGACCGTCGATCCGGACGGGCGCGGGCGGATCAGCATTCTGGCCGCCGACAAACTCATGGCCTCGCCCCGGCTCTACGCCACCTTCCTTTTGTGGCTGCTTTCAGAACTTTTCGAGGAGTTGCCCGAGGTCGGCGACCCCGACAAACCGAAACTGGTGTTCTTCTTTGACGAGGCGCATCTGCTGTTCGACGACGCGCCCCGCGCGCTTGTGGACAAGGTGGAACAGGTGGCGCGGCTGATCCGCTCCAAGGGTGTCGGGGTCTATTTCGTCACCCAGAATCCGGCCGACGTGCCCGATGACATCCTTGGCCAGCTGGGCAACCGGGTGCAGCACGCCCTGCGCGCTTTCACCGCGCGCGACCAGAAGGATCTGCGCCGCGCCGCCCAGACCTATCGCGACAACCCCCGGTTCTCTACAGAAGAGGCGATCCGCGAGGTCGGCGTGGGCGAGGCGGTGACGTCCTTTCTGGAACGCCAGGGGATCCCGGGCATGGTGGAACGCACGCTGATCCGCCCGCCATCCTCGCAACTGGGCCCGATCAGCGACGCCGAAAGGGCAGGGGTCATCGCCGCGTCGCCCGTCGCGGGCAAGTACGAAACCACCCTCGATCGCGACTCCGCGCACGAGATGCTGGCCCGACGCGCGGCAGAAGCGGCGGAAGAGGCGGCAAAGGCAGAAGGTGCGCCTGAACCCGATCCGACCGCCCCGCGCGAATTCAACAATGCACGCCGCTACGAC
>JBGTLJ010000005.1:0-2645 GCA_041744175.1 Oceaniglobus sp.
CCGTTGCCGCCTGGGCGCGCGGCATCCTTTGGTGGCTTGGCGTCCAGCAGCAGCTGGTCGGCGACGGCGGCGTAATCGGCCAGGGCTTCAAGATCGTCCGCGCCGGCGATGCCCACCGCCTTCATCACCGGCAGGCCGAAGCGCGCCTTGACCTCGGCCACCCTCTCGGGCGTCTCGTGGCCGTGCAGTTGCAGCATGTCCAGCGGCACAGCGGCCAGCAGCGCATCCAGCGTGGCGTCGTCGGCATCGACCGTCAGCGCAACCTTGCACTGGCCCGGCGGCACGGCGCGGGCCAGCGCGCCCGCATCCCGCAGCGACAGATTTCGGGGGGATGCGGCGAAGAACACAAATCCCACATAGGCCGCATCGCGGGCCGCGAGCAGATCGGCCGCCCGGGTCAGCCCGCAGATCTTCACCCGGGTCTGGCCCATGGATCAGCGGGTTGCGGGCGCGGTGTTGAGGATTGCCAGCACGTCGTCGCCCTGCTTGCCAGTGGACTTGTTCTGCGCCTTCATCTCGCGCTGAAGCCGCTCTTTCTCGCGGCGCTGGCGGGCGGCATCGGCGCGGAACTTGTGCTCGCGCAGCCATTCCCAGACGAATCCGATCAGCACGCCGATGAGGATGCCGGCAAAGATCACCAAGAACAGCGGCAGGTCAATGGACCAGGAAAACCCCATGAAACCGGCCATCTGCTCCGGCAGAAGCTGCAGCCTCACGATCTGGCTGTTGGCCAGCGCAATCACGATGAGGCAGAGTGCAATGGTCGCCAGGACGAAATAGCGGATATAGCGCATGCGGGGTTATTCCTCGTTCAGCCTGTCGCGGAGTAGTTTGCCAGTCTTGAAGAACGGCACGTGCTTTTGCTCGACATGCACCGATTCTCCGGTCCGGGGGTTCCTTCCCACTCTGGCATCCCGCCTCTTGACTGAAAAGGCCCCGAAGCCGCGCAATTCCACCCGGTCGCCCCGCGCCATGGCAGAAATGATCTCTTCGAAGATGGTGTTCACGATCCGCTCGACATCGCGCTGATAGAGATGCGGGTTGTCGTCGGAAATCTTCTGGATCAACTCGGAGCGGATCATGCTCGCTATTCCCCCTGTGGCGTTGTCCAATGGCTGGTTCGATCCAGCCCGACCCCCAGAGTATATGATAAAACAACCGTTTGGGGAACATGCCCAGCGCGACGATCACGGCAAAAGGCGCCAGCAAATTGTGGGAAAACGTCAAAAAAAGGTTAACTGCACACGCTTTGGTTGAGTGGTGTGCGATTCTGCCTCACCAACCCGTGCATTCTGCGACATATGATTCGCATGAAATTTCGCGGGCAGCAAACGGGGCTTTGGGATAAATTCGCTCTTTACCAAAGACTTCGCAAATAAAGACACCCCACATTGCAAATTGCGGGGTGTCCGATGACGTGACAGGAGGGGTAAGTTATTCTTCGCCCTTCAGCGCCCTGCCCAGAATGTCGCCCAGCGAAGCGCCCGAATCGGACGACCCGTACTGTTCGACGGCTTCCTTCTCTTCAGCGATCTCGCGCGCCTTGATCGACAGACCCAGACGGCGGGTCTTTTGATCGACGTTGGTGACGCGAACGTCGATGTGGTCGCCCACGCCAAAGCGTTCGGGGCGCTGTTCGGCACGGTCGCGCGACAGGTCGGACCGGCGGATGAAGGATTTCGCGCCCTCGTATTCCACCTCGATCCCGCCATCCTCGATGGAGGTCACAGTGACCGTGATGATCGAGCCGCGCTTCACGCCCTCGGTCGCGCCGGTGAACGAATCGTCCAGCGCCTTGATGGACAGCGAAATGCGCTCCTTCTCCACATCCACCTCGGTGACGACGGCATGAACCACATCGCCCTTCTGGTAGGACTGGATCGCCTCTTCGCCGCGCTGGTCCCAGCTCAGGTCCGACAGGTGCACCATGCCGTCGATGTCGTTGTCCAGACCGACGAACAGACCGAATTCGGTGATGTTCTTCACGTCTCCCTCGACCTGGGTGCCCTCGGGATGGGTTTCGGCGAACACTTCCCACGGGTTGCGCATGGTCTGTTTCAGACCAAGAGACACCCGGCGTTTGGCCGAATCGATCTCGAGCACCATCACCTCGACCTCCTGGGAGGTCGAAACGATCTTGCCGGGATGGACGTTCTTCTTGGTCCACGACATCTCGGACACGTGGACGAGCCCCTCGACCCCCGGCTCAAGCTCCACGAAGGCGCCGTAGTCGGTGATGTTGGTGACGCGGCCGGTGTGGCTGCTCTCCAGCGGGAACTTCGCCTCGACCGAATCCCACGGATCGGCCTGCAACTGCTTCATGCCTAGGGAAATACGATGGGTTTCCTTGTTGATCTTGATCACCTGCACCTTGACGGTCTCGCCGATGGCGAGGATCTCGGAGGGGTGGTTGACCCGGCGCCAGGCCATGTCGGTGACGTGCAGCAATCCGTCCACACCGCCAAGATCGACGAAGGCCCCGTATTCGGTGATGTTCTTGACCACGCCGTCGACGGCCTGACCTTCGGTCAGGTTGCCGATGACCTCGGCACGCTGCTCGGCACGGGATACTTCCAGGATCGCACGGCGCGACACCACGATGTTGCCCCGGCGGCGGTCCATCTTCAGGATCTGGAACGGCTGCT
>JBGTLJ010000006.1:0-2672 GCA_041744175.1 Oceaniglobus sp.
CGCCTGATTCCTGATGCGCCCCCGTCACGGGGGGGCGCACCCCACCCGCCTTTAATGGCTGACACGCGACGCCACCTGGTTTCCGCAAGACCCGCGCATTGGCTTAGGGCATGCCAACCCAGCTACTGCCGTCACGGTCCATGGAGTGCAGGCTCTGCGGGATCGGACGGAACATGATCCGGTCATCCCATCGCCTCCAAACCATTTTGTGAATACCGCCGACGTCGGGTCAGCCGCCTGCCACCGCCTCCATCGCGGGGCGTATCGTTTCGCGCATCACACGGTCCGTCAGCGGGCCGGGAAAACGCAGCAGGATCGTGCCTTCGCCGTCGATCACATATGTTTCGGGCACGCCGTATACTCCCCAGTCCAGGGCCGTGCGCCCGGAGACGTCTGCCCCCAGCGCGGCAAAGGGATTGCCGAGTTCGGCAAGGAATCCCAGCGCCGCTTCCGGCTGGTCCTTGTAGTTGATGCCGTGGATCGCCACCCCTTCGTCGGCTAGGGCCTGCAGGTTGGGATGTTCGATCCGGCAGGGTGCACACCAGCTGGCCCAGAAATTTACCAGCTTCACCCCCGGCTCGCGCAACGCGGCTGCGTCCGGCACCGGCCCCTTCAGCGGCTCGACCAGAAGCGCGGGCGCGCTGCGACCCTCAAGGGTGGACGGCAGACGATCCGGATCCTCGCGAAACATTCCCGCAAGAAACAACGCCGCCAACCCTGCAAAGATCAGCGGCGGTGCTACCATCAGCGGTGAAATCCTAGCCATTGCGCGCCTCCCTCTCCGCCTCGGCCAGTTGCCGCTTGACGATCGCCCCGCGCCACCATGTCAGCGCCACCAGTCCCGCCAGCAATGCCATCGACGCGCCATAGGCCGACATCACCGCGACGGCGTATTTTCCAAGCTCCGGCATCATCCCATTCGCGCCCGCATCCGCAGCGCATGCAGCCGACGCGCCCGGATTTCGGTGCGCGTGCGCACCAGAACCAGCGTGACGAACAGCAGGATGAATCCGGCGATGCAGATCACCAGCGGTTGCCAGAAGACATCCGAGACGTTCTCCTGCTTGTCGAGGGACAGCGATGCCCCCTGATGCAGACCCTGATTCCAGAAATACACCGCATAGCGCGACAGGATCGCAAAGACCGATCCCACCAGACACAGGACGGATGTCAGATCGGCGGCCGTGTCGGGATCCTCGATCGCCTCCCACAGGGCGATGTAGCCAAGATAGAACAGGAAGAGGATCAGGAACGACGTAAGCCGGGGATCCCAGACCCACCAGGTTCCCCACATCGGCTGACCCCAGATCGCGCCCGTCGCCAGTGCGATCAGTGTCATCACCACACCCACGGGCGCCGCCGCACGGGCCGCCAGCGCGCTCACATGGTGACGACGGATCAGCCAGATGAGCGAGGCCACCAGCATCATCGCCCAGGCGTTGATCGCCATCATCGCGCTTGGCACATGCAGATAGATGATCTTGACGGTCGATCCCTGGCGATAGTCGTCAGGCGTCAGAAAGAACCCCCACACCAGCCCCACGGCAAGAAACAGCCCTGCCAGCACGGACACGACCGGCAGCACCCGCGCACTCAGCCCCATGAAGCGGACCGGATTGGCATATTCCCACAACGACATGGCTTTTCCTATCCCGCCCTTTCCGTCCACTCAAGCAAGCTCCTTGGTGACCGAAATACCCTTGGGAAAATCCTTTCTAATCCTTTTTTACACAACAGAACAATATGTTGCAATCCGAAGCTCATATCTTTCATCACCGCAAGTTGATCCGTAACGCCGCCGCTGCGGCAAAGGGCAGCAAGGCGATCGCCCCGAGGCTGATCCCTGCCAGCATCAGCAGCGGCGCCTGCACCGGGATTCCCTCGGCGCCCCGCCGCGCCACCTCGGCGCCGAAGATCAGCGTCGGCACATAAAGCGGCAGCACCAGAAGCGACAGCAACAGCCCGCCGCGCCTGAGGCCCACGGTCAGCGCCGCCCCGAACGCCCCGATCACGCTCAGCGCCGGGGTGCCGATCGCCAGCGACACCACAAGCCACGCGAACCCCGCCCCGGGCAGGTTCAGCAACACCCCAAGCACCGGCGCCAGCAATGTCAGCGGCAACCCCGTGGTCACCCAATGGGCCAGCGCCTTGGCGCTCGCGACGCCCTCAAGGGGCACCGGCGCACAGGCCAGCAGGTCCAGCGTCCCATCCTCGAAGTCCAAGGCAAAGATGCGGTCCAGCGACAACAGACAGGCCAGAAGCGCCCCAAGCCACAGGATGCCGGGCGCCACAGCCGAAAGCCGTGAAGTATCGGGGCCAAGAGCAAACGGCACCAGAATGACCACGATCAGGAAAAACGCCATGCCAAGACCGAAGCCGCCCCCCGCCCGCACCGCCAGCACAAGATCCCGTGCCACCAGGCGGATCACGCGAACGCCACGCCCATCGTTTCGGCCCGGGCGCGAAACTGCGCCACATCGATCTCGCGTGCCGCCAGTCCCAGGTCGATGTGGGTGGCGATCAGCGCCGCATAGCCCGCCGCCAGATGCCGCTCCAACACTCCGGCAAACAGGGTCACGCTGGCCTGGTCCAGTGAAACGGTCGGCTCGTCCAGCACCCAAAGCGCGCAGCCCGCTACCATCAGCCGCGCCAGACCCAACCGCCTGCGCTGT
>JBGTLJ010000007.1:0-7217 GCA_041744175.1 Oceaniglobus sp.
AGCTGGGCCGGGTTTTCGGATGCGGTGTTCGTGACCGACAGCGAGGGCACGATCATCCTGTCCACCGAAAGCCGCTGGCGCGGGCGCACCGAGGCCGAGGCGCTGGAGCTGCGCAGCGCGCCGACGGCGATCCGACGGGCATTGCAGGCCACAACAGACTGGGCGGCGGTGCGGGCCGATGCCTATCTGCTTGGCGAGGGAATGATGCGCCAGGAGGCAAGGATCCCGTTCCAGGGCTGGCGCATGGCATCGTTTACCACCTACAGTTCAGTGCGCGAGAGGGTGAACGGGTTTCTAGCTTTCGAGATCATGGTGTTCGCGCTGGTGCTGGCGGCGGCGCTGTATCTGACCGGCCGCAAGGCGCTGAGCCGCGTCGTTCTGTTCCAGCGCGAATCGGCAGAACTGCGTCAGCTCAACCTCGCGCTGCAGCGCGAGATCGCAGAGCGCGAGAAGGCCGAGAAGAACCTTGAGGTCGCAGAGCAGACCGTGGCGCAGACCAGCAAGCTGGCCGTGCTGGGCGAGATGTCGGCGGCCGTCAGCCACGAGCTGAACCAGCCGCTGGCGGCGATGAAGACCTATCTGGCCGGGGCGAGGCTGTTGCTGAACCGCAAGCGCCCCGACGAGGCGCTGAGCAGTTTCGCGCGGATCGACGATCTGATCGACCGGATGGGGGCGATCACCCGGCAACTGAAAAGCTATGCCAGGCGGGGCGGCGAGGCGTTCGAGCCGATGGATCTGCGACTTTCGGTCAGCGCCGCGCTTGCGATGATGGAACCGCAGTTGAAGCGCCGCGATATCGAGATCACAAAGAGCCTGCCGCGCGAGCCGGTGATGGTGCGCGCCGACCGGCTGCGCGTCGAGCAGGTGATCATCAATCTGCTGCGCAACGCGCTGGACGCCACCAAGGATGTGGACCGCCCGCATCTGGAACTGCTGCTGGCGGCGGGCGATACCGCGACGTTCAGCGTGCGCGACAACGGCACCGGAATCGCGGATCTGGATGATCTGTTCGAACCGTTCTATACGACCAAGGCGCCGGGTGACGGCGTGGGGTTGGGGCTGGCGATTTCGTCGGGGATCGTCAATGATCTCGGGGGGCGGCTGATCGCGCGCAACGGCCGGTCGGGGGGGGCTGTGTTCGAGATGCAGATCCCGATCCTGGAAATGGAAGAATTGAAGGCAGCGGAATAGGAAACCCAATGGCACAGGCTATGAAGATCGCGATTGTCGACGACGAAAAGGACATGCGCCAGTCGATCAGCCAGTGGCTGGCACTGTCGGGGTTCGACACCGAAACCTATCCCTGCGCCGAGGATGCGCTGAAGGGGATCGGCGCGGATTTCGCCGGGGTCGTGGTCAGCGACATCAAGATGCCGGGAATGGACGGCATGTCGTTCCTGAAACGGCTGATGACGGTGGACAGTTCGCTGCCCGTGATCATGATCACCGGGCATGGCGACGTGCCGATGGCGGTCGAGGCGATGCGCGTCGGCGCCTACGACTTTCTGGAAAAGCCGTTCAATCCCGACCGCATGACCGAACTTGCGAAAAAGGCGACCGGCAAGCGGCGGCTGACGCTGGACAGCCGGGCGCTGCGCCGAGAGCTTTCGGACGGCACCGGGATCATGCGCAAGGTGGTCGGGTCGTCCCAGGTGATGGAGCGTTTGCGGGAGGATATCCTGGATCTTGGGCAGGCCGACGGCCATGTCCTGATCGACGGCGAAACCGGCACCGGCAAGACGCTTGTCGCCCATGCGATGCACGCCGTCGGGGCGAAGGCGGGGCGCAAGTTCGTGCTGGCGTCGTGTTCCGGGATAGATCCGGATGCCATGGGCGACCGTCTGTTCGGGCGGCCCGGCGAAAGCGACAAGATGCCGCTGCTGGAAGAGGCGCGGGGCGGCACGCTGGTGCTTGAGGACATCGACGCGCTGCCGGTGGTGTTGCAGGCGCGGCTGCTGACCTGGATCAACGAACAGGGAACGCCGGCCGAAACCCGGATCGTGGCGATTTCGAACCTTCAGGAACAGGGCAAGACCTGCGAGGACGTGCTGCGCCCCGATCTGTTCTACCGGCTGGCGGCGATGAAGATCACGGTGCCGCCGTTGCGCGCGCGGGGCGAGGATATCCTGACCCTGTTCGCGCGGTTCTCCGAACAGTTCGCCGACGAATACGGCTGCAACCCGCCAGAGGTTTCGGCCCAGGAGGCGGCGCAGCTGTTGCAGGCCCCCTGGCCCGGCAATATCCGCCAGCTGGTGAACGTGGCAGAGCGTGCGGTGCTTCAGAACCGGCGCGGCACCGGCACGATCTCGTCCCTGCTGATGGCCGATTCCGAGGAGGGCGAGCCGGGGATGACCACCGAGGGCAAGCCGCTGAAGGAATATGTCGAGGCGTTCGAGAGAATGCTGATCGACAACACCATGCGCCGTCACAAGGGCAGCATCGTCGGCGTGATGGACGAGTTGTGCCTGCCGCGCCGGACGCTGAACGAGAAGATGGCGAAATACAACCTGACCCGGTCAGATTATCTCTAGGGTCTGATTTTCAGATCCGGGGTCCGGCGGCGTGTCCGCCGGATCAGGGCCAGCGCACCGAGGGCGATCGCAAGGGACAGCGCGGTTGCCGGCAGCGTCACGGGCAACGGCACGGCCTGTCGCTCGGGTGCCAGACGCCCGACTGCCAGATCGTCGATGGCCACGCGGGACCCCTGCAATTCGAACCGGGATATATCGGCGGTCGGCCTGCTGAACCCGTGGAACGCGCCCAGGTTCGTGCCATCGGGGGTCGAAATCGGCGCCGTCGCCCCGATATCCACCGATTCAAGCAGCACGTCGGCGGCGTCGAAGATCCGCAGCATCACCGATGTGGCGCGAAAGGTCCGGTAATAGTTTATCAGACCGCCCACGGCCTGTGTCGGCCGATCGAACGTAAAGCTCATCCTGGCGGTTGGATCGTTGGTGCCGGCATATCCATGGCGCCTTTCGTCCCAGCGGCCGTTGCCGAACAGATCGCCGAGATCGTAGTCGAGATAGAAGTCGAGCACGGACATCGGCGACGTTGATTCCCAGACGAAAGAGTTGCCTTCGGCCAGCGTCCGTCCGATGGGAACGGCGCCCCAGTTGGTGGGAAATACGTCGAACCGGTAGATTGCGCTCGTCTCATAGCTCAGGGATGTGACCGGGGCCGCGGCGCTGGCGGCCGGAACGGCCATCGCCAGCAAGGCGGCGGCTCTGGATAGGGTCGTCACTGATTGGGCCTCGTCCGGAATGCAACCTGAAATTGCATTCAGATAGCGCTGGTAGGATTACCAATCCGTTAATTGACGCACCCGTGCCAAAGGGAACGTCTAGTCGAGGCCCAGACAACTGGCATAATAGCTGGTGGTGGCGGGCCAGTCGCTGAACACGCCGGTCACGCCGACATCGCGCGCCAGCACATCCAGCACCGTGAACACGTCGCCGTCCGATCCGATGGCGTCGTTGACCGACTGGTAGAACCACCCGCCACCCGTCGCCAGCGGGCCCGACCGTTCCAGCGACCACGCGATGATGTTCAGCCCGGCGGCCTTTGCCTCTTTGGCGTAGACCGACGGCACGATGCGGCCCGCGTCGGTCGTCAGCAGCATCCACAGCGGCGGCGCGATATAGCGCACGCCCATCGCCGCAAGATCCTGCATGCTCGGACGGAAGCTGGCGGCGTCCATCGGATCCAGCGGGCCTTCGTCATCGTCCGATTCCGCGTACCGGCCATCGAGATAGACGGCCTGGGCCCCGAAATCGGGTTCGTTCTCGATCCAGTAGAGGATGTCCGCCAGATCGAACGACTGCGCCCAGACATCTGCCGGCGGCACGCCTGCGTCCTTGTATTCGTCGATCAGTTTCTGCGCGTAATCGGCCTGGGTGAACCCGTCAAAGGGCATCGTGACCACAGGCGCCTTCAGTTCGGGGGTGAACTTCGCCCCCAGATCGCCGATCAACGCGATGGATTCCGCGTGTGTCATCAGGGTGCCTGTCGTGGCGTATAGATCTGTACGCCAACCCGCCGTTCCATCCATGTACCCCTCTGGCGTCGTCGCGGTGGGGTCGGCCGCATCCATCTTGCCGTTCAAATCGAGGAATTCGGCCAGCGTGATGTCGGATGCGCGGCATTCGGCGCTGGCCCCGGTTTCGCCTTGGGCAGGGGTGAAACCGGCGGTGCACCTGGCGGCAAGGTCCGTGGCCAGGATGTTTGTCGTGGTGTGCAGATCGTCCTGGGCGTGACGGCAGACGAGTTCCTTGTCGGCGGTAAAGGTCACGTCGCATTCGATGATCCCCGCCCCCATCCGCGCGGCGGCGATATAGCCCTCGCGCGTGTGCTCGGGAAACATCAACGGCGCGCCGCGGTGGGCGATCGAGAACAGACTGCGTTTCGGCGCGGTGTCACGACAGGCGGCAAGCGTGTCCTTGAGCGCCCCGTCCGCCATCCTGTCGATCAGGAAACCCGGACGCGGACCCAGTTCGATGCGCTCGGCCAGGGCCGTGTGAGGCAAGGCCAGCGCCGCGAGCAGGGCGAACGGTGCAGGAAAGCGGCATCGCATGGGCGGTCTCCGGTCAGGTCGGACAACTGACGCATCGTTCGGTGACGGTGTCAAATCCCGGTGACGGATCCATGACCGGATCCGCGGTGGAAACCCGGCAGCGGTCCCCGTCTGCACCCTTGGGTCGCTGCACCTGTGGGGCGAAAACAGCCAACGATTGTGGCGGTCCGCCGCAACGTGTCGTTTGAATCGTAACATTTCCGTTGTAACCCGCAGCGATTGACCCTTACTATGGGGTATCGGCGTGCGATCCGGTTCGGGTTGCCGCCATGATGAGTTTCTCTGCAACGAATGGGTCGGCCGACAAGGCCCGACTGGCCGCAAGGCCGCTATTTCGGAGCAGGCTGATCGGCCTTCGGGCCAACCGATTGCCCGCGCGCCGAACACCGGCCGGGTGTAACATGGGCATCCCCTGCGGATGTCGGAGCAAGAAACGCGATGACGCGCGACGCACTATCGGCACAACGGGACCCGGGTCATGGACCCGGTCCATCCCTGCCGGACCGTCTGCGCATCGCCCCCAACAGACAACACCTGCCGCTGACGCCCCCCGGCGGGGGACGCGGCCGCGCGGTGCGAGATAGAACAACATGCCAAAAAAGATGCTTATCGATGCCACCCACACCGAGGAAACCCGGGTCGTGGTGGTGGATGGAAACAAGGTAGAGGAATTCGATTTCGAATCCGAAAGCCGGCGCCAGCTTGCCGGCAGCATCTACCTTGCCAAGATCACCCGGGTCGAACCGTCGCTGCAGGCCGCGTTCGTGGATTACGGCGGCAATCGCCATGGTTTCCTGGCCTTCTCCGAAGTCCACCCGGATTACTATCAGATCCCCGTGGCCGACCGTCAGGCGCTGATGGCCGAAGAGGCGGCCTATGCCAAATCCCTGGAAGAGGACGAGGAAAAGCCCAGGCGCCGCAGCAGGACGCGCAGCCGCTCCAAGCCCGTGGCACAGGATGCCGTCAGCGATGACGCGGTCGTCACCGACGACACCGATGACCGGGGGTCCGCAATCAACGGGATGGATGTTGTCGATCTGGGCGAAGAGGACGAAGATGCCGACAGCGCGCCGATGGACAACGGCGCCGACGCGCGCCGCGACGATAGCGACGATGACGGCGCCACCAATGCGGACCGGGACGAGGAAATCGAATCCGTCGCCGACGAGGATATTGCAGAAGAAATCAGCCGACCCAACAAGCCGCGTCCGCGAAAGTACAAGATCCAGGAAGTGATCAAGGTCCGCCAGATCCTGCTGGTTCAGGTGGTCAAGGAAGAACGCGGCAACAAGGGCGCCGCGCTGACGACCTACCTGTCGCTGGCCGGGCGCTATTGCGTTCTGATGCCCAACACCGCGCGCGGCGGCGGTATCAGCCGCAAGATCACAAATGCGGCGGACCGCAAGAAGCTCAAGGAAATCGCGGGCGGGATCGAGGTGCCCCAGGGCGCCGGGTTGATCATCCGCACGGCGGGGTCCCAGCGCACCAAGACCGAGATCAAACGCGACTATGAATATCTTCAGCGGATGTGGGAACAGATCCGCGAACTGACGCTGAAATCCATCGCCCCTGCCAAGATCTACGAAGAGGGCGATCTGATCAAGCGGTCGATCCGGGATCTCTACAACCGCGACATCGACGAGGTGTTCGTCGAGGGTGTCGAGGGATATCGGGTCGCCAAGGACTTCATGAAGATGATCATGCCGTCCCACGCCAAGAACGTGAAGCAGTACGCCGACCAGATGCCGCTGTTCGCGCGTCATCAGGTGGAAAGCTATCTGTCGGGGATGTTCAATCCCACCGTGCAGCTCAAATCCGGCGGTTATATCGTGATCGGCGTGACCGAGGCGCTGGTGGCCATCGACGTGAACTCGGGCCGCGCCACCAAGGAAGGCAGCATCGAGCAAACGGCGCTGAACACCAATCTGGAGGCCGCCGAGGAGGTGGCGCGCCAGTTGCGGCTGCGTGATCTGGCCGGCCTTATCGTGATCGATTTCATCGACATGGAAGAGCGCAAGAACAACGCCGCCGTCGAGAAACGCTTCAAGGACAAGCTCAAGACCGACCGCGCGCGCATCCAGATAGGCCGGATCTCGGGGTTCGGTCTGATGGAGATGTCGCGCCAGCGCCTGCGCCCCGGCATGATCGAGGCGACGACCCAGCCCTGCCATGCCTGCCATGGCACCGGGCTGGTCCGGTCCGACGACAACCTTGCGCTGAACATCATCCGCCAGCTCGAAGAGGAAGGCGTGCGCAAGCGGTCCAAGGAGGTGCTGCTGAAGGTGCCCGTGGGGATCTGCAACTTCCTGATGAACCAGAAGCGCGAACACATCGCCAACATCGAACTGCGCTACGGGATGTCGGTGCGCATAGAGGCCGAGCCGACGCTGATTTCACCCGATTTCACCATCGAGAAGTTCAAGACCGCGACGCGGGTGGTGGAACGGGTGATGCCGGTGGTGTCGGTCGATGCGTCGCACATGGCCGATGACGAGGATGTCACCGAGGACGAGGATGTCACCGAGGACGAGGATATCGCCGAGGTCGCCGAGGCCGAAGAGGCGCCGGCAGCTATCGCACCGCCCTCCGAGCCGACAGAGGCATCGGGCGAGGATGAGTCGCAGCCGAAAAAGCGCCGCCGCCG
>JBGTLJ010000008.1:0-5941 GCA_041744175.1 Oceaniglobus sp.
TGCTGGGCCGGGTCGTGGACGGCCTTGGCAACCCGATCGACGGCAAGGGCCCGATCAACGCGACCGAGCGGCGCGTGGCCGACAGCAAGGCGCCGGGCATCATTCCGCGCAAATCGGTGCATGAACCCATGGCGACAGGCCTCAAGGCCATCGACGCGATGATCCCCATCGGGCGCGGCCAACGCGAACTGATCATCGGCGACCGTCAGACCGGAAAGACCGCCGTGGCGCTGGACACGATTCTGAACCAGAAGTCCTATAACGACGAGGCCAAGGACGAGAGCGACAAGCTGTACTGCATCTATGTCGCCATCGGCCAGAAGCGGTCCACCGTCGCGCAGCTTGTCAAGAAGCTGGAAGAGACCGGCGCCATCGAATACACGACCATCGTGGCGGCCACCGCTTCCGACCCGGCGCCGATGCAGTTCCTCGCCCCCTATTCCGCCACCGCCATGGCCGAATATTACCGCGACAACGGCAAGCATGCGCTGATCATCTATGACGATCTGTCGAAACAGGCTGTCGCATATCGCCAGATGTCCCTGCTGCTGCGCCGCCCGCCGGGCCGCGAAGCCTATCCGGGCGATGTGTTCTATCTGCACTCCCGCCTTCTGGAACGCTCGTCCAAGCTGAACGAGGACAACGGATCCGGGTCGCTGACCGCGCTGCCGATCATCGAAACGCAAGGCGGCGACGTGTCTGCGTTCATTCCGACCAACGTCATCTCGATCACCGACGGTCAGATCTTCCTGGAAACCGAACTGTTCTATCAGGGTATCCGCCCTGCCGTGAATACCGGCCTGTCGGTGTCGCGTGTTGGATCGTCGGCCCAGACCAACGCGATGAAATCGGTTGCCGGCCCGGTAAAGCTGGAACTGGCGCAGTACCGCGAGATGGCGGCGTTCGCCCAGTTCGGCTCCGATCTCGATGCCTCCACCCAGCAGTTGCTGAACCGCGGCGCGCGCCTGACCGAACTGATGAAGCAGCCGCAGTATTCGCCGCTGACCAACGCAGAGATCGTCTGTGTGATCCTGGCGGGCACCAAGGGCTATCTCGACAAGATCCCGGTCAAGGCCGTGGGACGCTTCGAGACGGGGCTGCTGAACCACCTGCGCTCCAAGCACGCCGATATGCTGGACTGGATCACGATCGAGGATCCGAAGGTGAAGGGCGATGCCGAGGACCGCATCCGCAAGGCCATCGGCGAATTTGCGAGCGATTTCGCCGCTTGATCACGCCGTCCCGAACGCCAAGCAAGGCCCGACCACACGCAAGGACAGACTAGATGCCTAGCCTGAAGGATCTCAAGAACCGGATCGCGTCGGTCAAGTCGACCCGCAAGATCACCAAGGCCATGCAGATGGTCGCGGCTGCGAAACTGCGCCGCGCCCAGGATGCCGCCGAAATGGCCCGCCCCTACGCCGAACGGTTCAATGCCGTGATGGCGGGGTTGGCGCAGTCCGTTCAGGGCAGCGACAGTGCGCCCCGGCTGCTCGCCGGAACCGGAGACGACAAGGTGCATCTGATGGTGGTGATGACCGCCGAACGCGGTCTTTGCGGCGGCTTCAACTCGTCGATCACCCGCAAGGCGCGCGGACGGCTGGAAAAGCTGGTGGCGGAAGGCAAGACCGTGAAGGTGCTGACCGTCGGCAAGAAGGGCCGCGACATGCTGCGCCGCGACCACAAGGACAAGCTGGTCGGGCATGTCGACCTGACGGATGTCAAGCGTGTGGGCCATGTCAACGCGCGGGATATCGCACGTGAGGTTCTGGGTCGGTTCGACGCCAATGAATTCGACATCTGCTCGATCTATTTCAGCAGGTTCGAGAACGTCGTCACCCAGCATCCTACGGAATTGCAGATCATTCCTGCAACCTTCGAGCCGGCCGAGGAATCGACGCTTTACGACTATGAGCCAAGCGAGGAAGGCATCCTGACCGACCTGCTGCCGCGTAACATCGCGACGCAGATCTTCACCGCCCTGCTAGAAAACGCGGCCTCCGAACAGGGCGCGCGGCAAAGCGCCATGGACAACGCCACCCGCAACGCGGGCGAAATGATCGACGACCTGACGATCGAATACAACCGTTCGCGTCAGGCCGTGATCACCAACGAACTGATCGAGATCATCTCCGGCGCGGAGGCGCTGTAGGTGACCGACGAACACGGGAGCGTGGCTGCCGATATTCTCATAAATATGCAGTCCCGTCCGGGCCGGATCGATCTGGATGTTTGTGGAATCAAATCCCGGCCTGGCTGCATCGTGGTGTCGGTTGCGCAGGAGGGTCTGCAAACGGCCGAGCTTGATGGGCGGATGGGTTGGTTTGATGAAAGACTGTAGCGGATCGAGCGTCGCCTTGACCTGACTGAAGCATAAAGAACAACGCGGGGGCCATCCCCGAAGACAACCGGAGAGACAACATGGCTGATGCAAAAGGCAAGATCACGCAGGTCATCGGGGCCGTGGTGGACGTTCACTTTGACGACCACCTGCCCGAAATCCTGAATGCGCTGACCACCGAAAACAACGGCAAGAAGCTGGTGCTGGAAGTGGCGCAGCATCTTGGCGAGAGCACCGTGCGCACCATCGCCATGGACGGCACCGAAGGTCTGGTGCGCGGCACCGCGGTCTCCGATACCGGCGGCCCGATCATGGTGCCGGTGGGCAATGCCACCCTCGGCCGGATCCTCAACGTCATCGGCGAGCCGGTGGACGAGGGCGGACCCGTGGAGGCCGACGAGTATCGCCCGATCCACCAGCCTGCCCCGGATTTCGCGTCACAGGCGACAAGCTCGGAAATCCTTGTGACCGGGATCAAGGTGATCGACCTGCTGGCCCCCTATGCCAAGGGCGGCAAGATCGGCCTGTTCGGCGGTGCTGGCGTGGGCAAGACGGTTCTGATCATGGAGCTGATCAACAACATCGCCAAGGTGCACAGTGGGTTCTCGGTGTTCGCGGGTGTGGGCGAGCGGACGCGCGAGGGCAACGATCTTTATCACGAGATGATCGAATCCGGCGTCATCGTTCCCGACAACCTCACCGACAGCAAGGTGGCGCTTGTCTATGGCCAGATGAACGAACCGCCGGGTGCGCGGATGCGCGTCGCCCTGTCCGGTCTGACCCTGGCCGAACAGTTCCGCGACCAGTCGGGGACCGACGTGCTGTTCTTCGTCGACAACATCTTCCGTTTCACCCAGGCCGGGTCCGAAGTGTCCGCGCTGCTGGGGCGCATCCCCTCCGCCGTGGGCTATCAGCCGACGCTGGCCACAGACATGGGGCAGTTGCAGGAACGTATCACGTCGACCAAGGCCGGATCCATCACGTCGGTGCAGGCGATCTATGTGCCCGCCGACGACCTGACCGACCCGGCCCCGGCGACGTCGTTCGCCCACCTCGACGCGACGACCAACCTCAGCCGCGCGATTTCCGAACTGGGGATCTATCCGGCGGTGGACCCCCTCGATTCCACATCGCGTCTGATGGATCCGGTGGTGCTGGGCGAAGAACATTACCAGGTCGCCCGCGACGTTCAGGGGATCCTGCAACGCTACAAGTCGCTGCAGGACATCATCGCAATTCTCGGCATGGACGAGTTGTCCGAGGACGACAAGCTGACCGTGGCGCGGGCCCGCAAGATCCAGCGGTTCCTCAGCCAGCCGTTCGACGTCGCGCAGGTGTTCACCGGATCGCCCGGCATCCAGGTGCCGCTGGAAGAGACGATTTCTTCCTTCAAGGCGGTCGTGGCAGGTGAATATGACCATCTGCCCGAGGGCGCCTTCTACATGGTCGGCGGAATCGAAGAGGTGAAGGCCAAGGCCCAGAGAATGGCCGCCGACGCCGCCTGACGACAGACCCGGGGTGCGCGTGCGGCGGGCCCCCATTTCCCGCAAGGAGCAGACATGGCCGACACGATGACGTTCAATCTGGTCAGTCCCGAACGCAGCCTGGCCAAAATGCAGGTCAGCGAAGTGCAGATTCCCGGTGCCGAGGGCGATATGACGGCGATGCCGTCGCATGCGCCGACGATCACCACGCTGCGCCCGGGGATCCTGCGCGCGAACGGTCCCGACGGGGTGACCGAATACCTCGTGACTGGCGGATTCGCGGAAATCGGCGCCGATGGCGTGACGGTGCTGGCCGAACGTGCCATGGCCAAGGGTGACGTGACTCAGGAGGATTTCGAATCCATGGTGACGGAAGCCTCCGAAGCCCACGACAAGACGAAGGCCAATTTTCAGAACGAACCGGGTCCGGTGGACGACGCCGCAAAACTGCTGTCCGACATGGTCGCAGCAGGAACCCATATCGGACTGTCGACCAAACAGTCGTCGCTCTGAAAGGCAGAATCTTCGGCGGGTAAAACCGGGTTCGCTTGCTTCCCACAATGTTTGGCGGCCATGGACAGGCCGCCGGTATCCGAATTCGGACGGTGCCTTCAGCCTTCCTCGCACTGTCATCCTCGGGCCCGGCCCGAGGCCCTGCCACCCTACGGCAGATCGTCCGTCGGGATCACCGGAAAGAACGCGCCGCGCGACCAGAGGCCGAGCCATTGCCGCCCTTCGTGATCGGCAGTATCGCAGATATCGACCAGCCTGTAGAAACTCTTGCGGTCGATCAGGGCCTCCAGCCCGTCGCGCACCATGACATAGGGGGCAGGTTCGCCGGACTCCGGGTCACGCATGACGCGGATCGGGTGTTGGTCATCCGCCGTGATCCGGTCGCCGACATTTGTCAGAAACGTGATCTCGCGCTCTGCCCCATCGCCCGTGCAGTCGAAATCCACCGCGACGAAGGGTGCGTCGTCCACGGTAATCCCCACCTTTTCCACAGGCGTGACCAAGAAATAGGCGTCGCCTTCGCGTTTCAGGATCGTCGAGAACAGCCGCACCATGGGTTTGCGTCCGATGGGCGTGCCAAGATAGAACCAGGTCCCGTCACGCGCGATCCGGATGTCGAGATCGCCGCAGAACGGCGGATCCCACAGGTGCACCGGCGGCAAACCGCCCTTTGAAGCGGCACGCGCGCTTGCCGCCAGCCCATCGGCGGTCGGTTTCACGATGTTTTGTGTGTCGGGTGCTTTTGCCATTTGAGTTTCGTGCCATAGGTATATCTGATCTGACCATAGCCTCAACCGGAGAGATGTCATGGCCCAAGCCGACGAGCTGATCGCTGAGATCGAGACACTGGGCGACAAGCTGATCGCGGCAAAGGCCAGCATCACCAAGCGTTTCATCGGTCAGGAACGCGTGGTCGATCTGGTGCTGTCGGCGCTTCTGTGCGGCGGGCATGGTCTCTTGATCGGTCTGCCGGGTCTGGGCAAGACACGACTGGTGGACACACTCAGCACAGTGATGGGACTGGACGGCGCGCGGGTCCAGTTCACGCCGGATTTGATGCCGGCCGACATCCTGGGGTCGGAAGTTCTGGAGACCGCGGGCGACGGCACCCGGTCGTTCCGGTTCATCCAGGGACCGATCTTTTGCCAGTTGTTGCTGGCGGACGAGATCAACCGCGCCTCGCCCCGAACGCAATCGGCGCTGTTGCAGGCGATGCAGGAAAGATCGGTGACCGTCGCGGGCCAGCCCCATTCGCTGGGCATGCCGTTCCACGTCCTTGCCACCCAGAACCCGATCGAGCAGGAGGGCACCTATCCTTTGCCAGAAGCGCAGCTTGACCGGTTTCTGGTGCAGATCGACGTGCCCTACCCGGACCGTGCGACAGAGCGCGACATCCTGATCGCCACCACCGGCGTCACCGAGGAACAGTCGGTCAACGTGTTCTCGGCGCCCCAGCTTCTGGCGGCGCAGACCTTGCTGCGCCGGATGCCGGTGGGCGACGCGGTAGTTGAGGTGATCCTTGATCTGGTGCGCGCCTGCCGCCCCGAGGACGGCACCGCGCCGGATTCGGTGCGCGCCTCTGTCGGCTGGGGGCCCGGTCCGC
>JBGTLJ010000009.1:0-2181 GCA_041744175.1 Oceaniglobus sp.
CAGGTCGTCGCCGCCGGTGGCCGAGGCGCTGAACGGGCCCTCGAAAAACGCCCTTTCGGTGACGAAAAGGCCGTTCAGGCTGTAGATCTCGATCTCGCGAAAGAAATCCCTGCCTTCGGGAGTCACGAGATAGATCGAACCATCGGGGTTGCGCACGACAGAGGTTATTTCGGACAGATCGACACTCAGCCTCGCAATGTCGAATCCGGCACCCCCAATGTAAAAGTCGTCTCCTGCGCCGCCAGAGAGGACATCGTCGCCCGCAGACCCGTTCATGATGTCGTCGCCCATGCCGCCTTCCAGGGTATCGTCGCCATCCATGCCGAAGACCGTGTCGTCGCCGGCATAGGCCCTGATGTAGTCGTCTCCGCCCGAACCGGTCATCGAATCCGCACCGATCAGGACGATCTGCGCGGACAATTCAGCGTCGCCGAGGATCTGGACCGCCTGGTAGACATCGGCCGCATCGACATTGATGTCAGTGACCGTATAGATCTTTCCATTGCCGCGATATTCGGTCACCGACGAAAGCGTTCCGCTGACCCCGCCGAAAAATCCATATGAGAAGCTGCCGGTATATTCCGTGGTCCGGAAACCATCGGATATGACAATCCTGCTGGAGGTGTTGGAAATCAGGCTTCCGTACCAGATCTCAAGGTCGGGCATCTGGGTCGGAACGAAGGCTGTTGCTTTTGACATGTAACGCTCAATATTGTGAAAGATGAAGTTTTAAATCAGCGTTTAATCGTTTTGTGGGAAACCATGACCCCCGATCCTGAATATCTCCCGATTGCCGAACGCTGAAAGGACAATGAAAGCCGCAAAGAGCCCGGCTTTCCCAGGCAAAACACCTGGCCGTAATCCAGTAAAGTGTCGGGCCACGGCGGCCATCGCTACCCTTTCAAAAACACGTCAATCAAATGGCGGCAGGCTCGGTTTTAACCGCTTTGGAAATGACTAGAGCAACGCCATCTTGACTTGGAAAGGAAAATTTATGAATTGAAACTTCTGGTTGTGAGGTTTTTGCATTATCCGGTCGCCAGACACGTCGCGGTTGTTCACTGGAACCCGAATCCCGATTCAGATCGATCGGTTCATCCTACTGGCGTGTATTGCGTGGAATCGGCTGGATCGGAGATCACGAAATCAAACGTGTGTCGCCTTGATGCCGCTATCGGGTGGGCTGGCCAACACACCTCTCCGCCGGTCCTCACACCCGTGCGAGAGCCGGGTCGCGAGCCCAATTGTTCGTGGTGTGCTGTTGATCGACTTCGAAATGGCAGGGCCACTGCGATTTTCTGCCCCGGACCTGCCTGCCACCCCGTATGGGCCCCAGATCAGCGCCCCCTGATCCGGGGGTCCAGTGCGTCGCGCAGGCCGTCGCCGATATAGTTGACCGACAGCACCGTGAGGGAAATCGCAAGCCCGGGCCACATCACCCGCTCTGGATGCTGTTGCAGATAGTCCGTCGAATCGAACAGCAGCCGCCCCCAGGTGGGAAAGTCCGACGGAAACCCGAGCCCGAGGAACGACAGCGCGGATTCGGTGATGATCGCGTTCGCGATGCCCAGCGTCGCGCTGACCATGATCGGTGACAGCACGTTGGGCAGGATGTGACGGGTGATCATCCGCCGGTTCGGGGTGCCGATGCTGCGCGCGGCCAGAACGAACTCGCGTTCCTTGAGGGCCAGAACGTCGCCACGGACGATGCGGGCGGTCTGCATCCACGACGTGATGCCGATGACGCCGATGATCAGGACGAATATTCCGGTTTCCGGTCCGAAGGCGGCGCGCAGCGCGTCGCGGAACAACAGGATGATCACCAGCAGCAAAGGCAGCAGCGGCAGCGCCAGGAACAGGTCGGTCAGCCGCATCAGGATGCCGTCGAGGCGCCTGTAATACCCCGCCAGCACGCCTACGGTCGTCCCCAGAACAAGGCTCAGCGCCATCGCCAGCATGCCCACGGAGACGCTCGTCTGGCCGCCGGAAATCATCCGCGCCAGGGTATCGCGGCCCAGCTGGTCCGCCCCAAGGGGATGCGCCCAGCTTGGTCCCGAATTGCGCGCCCGCATGTCGATGTAGGTCGGATCGATGGTCCACAGGAACGGGCCGATGCTGACGGCAAGGATGACCATCACAAAGAACCCCAATCCCGCCAGCGCGCCCTTGTGGGTGCTGAAC
>JBGTLJ010000010.1:0-2437 GCA_041744175.1 Oceaniglobus sp.
TTCGGGTCATCGGTTCCATCCGGGACCAGGTCATGCTGCCCAGCTTGCCGTCATCGCCGAGCGGCCTGTTGGCGGCCTGCCAGGTTGCCAGCGCGCGCGCGAACGCCTCTGGCGTGATCGACGCCTGGGGCAGTTGCAGCAGGTCGGCGATCTGGGTCCAGCGTCCGGGCCAGCCGATCCGCGATCCGTTGCGCCCGTTGTAGCGCACCGCGCTGCGAATATCTCTCTCGCTCAATGCCATGAAACTGTCCTGTCGAAATACGGGCGCAGAATGCCGCCGCTGACGTCTTGAATGACGCAAGGGTAGCACGATCTGGCCGATCGCTCAATCCCGGTGCGGAGGCGGGCGTGGCGACGGCGTGGTCAGTCCGCCCATTCCCATGGCGTGGTGTAATCGCCCAGCACCTCTGCCACCCTGTCGTCCCGGCGTTTGTCTTTGCTGGACAGCCGGGCGACCAGACCGCGTTTCTTGTCCTCTTTCACCTCGACCACATGGGCGCCGGTGTCGCCTTCGCGCAGGGCGGCGTCTAGGACGCGGGCGATGGCGCGCTTGCGCAGATCGGGTTTGAACACCTTGCCGACGGCGGTTTTCGGCAGTTCTGCGAGGATTTCTATGTACTTCGGTTGTGCGGCGCGTTCGCGGACGGTGTTGCGGGCATGGTTCATCAGGGTTTCGACGGTGCAGTCGCTGCCAGCGACCAGTTCGACATAGGCGCAGGGGAGTTCGCCCGCCTTTGCGTCGGGCTGGCCGATGGCGCCGGCCATGGCGACGGCGGGGTGGCCTGCCAGCGCCTCTTCGATCTCTGCCGGGTCGATGTTGTGGCCGCCGCGGATGATCAGATCCTTGGCCCGCCCGGTGATCCAGAGGTAGCCGTCGGCGTCCATGCGCCCCAGATCGCCGGTGCGCAGGTAGATGTCATTGTGAAACAGGTCGTGGTTCTTGTCGGTTTCCGTATAGGTCGATCCGGCGAAGACGCCCGGATTGGCGATGCAGATCTCGCCCACCTCGTCGACGCCGCATTCGACCGGGCCGTCGGACGTGGCGGTGAGGATCCTGATTTCCGTATAGGGAAACGGGATCCCCACCGAGCCGATCTTTTGCTGGCCGTCGGGCGGGTTGGTCGAGGTCAGGCATGTCGCCTCGGTCAGGCCGTAGGCTTCGAGGATCTTGACGCCGGTGGTCTTTTCGAACCGCTTGAACAGTTCGACCGGAAGCGGCGAGGAACCGGAGATCGCGCCGGTGATGGTCGAGATATCGGCATCGACCGGGCGTTGCATCGCCGCTGCGATGGCGGTGGGCACGATGACGATCTTGGTGATCTTCCAGCGTTCGATCAGCTTCCAGAGATTGTCGAACACACCTTCGCCGCGATAGCCTTGCGGTGTGGGGAACACCACATGGGCGCCGGAGGCGATCATCGACATGAACACGGCGTGGCAGGCCATCACGTGGAACAGCGGCAGCGGACAGATCACGCTGTCGGTTTCGCCGAAGATCACCCGGTGCCCCAGCCAGCCGTTGTAGACCATGCCGGACACCTTGTGCTGGGCGACCTTGGGCATCCCGGTGGTGCCGCCGGTATGGAAATAGGCGGCGACGCGGTCCTGTTCGGGATCGTCGAATTGCAGGGTCGCGGGGCGGCGCGCCAGTTCGGCGGCAAAGTCCAGCACCCGTGCCTTGTGCGCCACGGAATTTTTCGGCCGAATGAAGGGCACGATCCAGCTTTTGGGCGGAGTGAGATAGCGGTTGAGATCGACCTCGAGCACGGTCTTGACGCCGGGGGCCAGTTCGGCGGCCTTTGCCGCCTTCTGGGCAACGTCGGATTTCGGGAAGGATTTCAGCGTCACCAGCACCTTGGCGCGGGTTTCGCGCAGGATCGCGGCGATCTGTTCTGGATCGAGCAGCGGATTGATCGGATTGACGATGCCCGCGATGGTTCCGCCGATCAGGCAGACGGCTGTTTCAAGGCAGTTCGGCAACAGGTAGGCCACCACATCCGTGGGGCCGACGCCAAGATCGCGGAACAGGTTTGCGGCGCGGGTGCACTGGCCGTGAAACTGGCCCCAGGTCAGGGTTTCGGCCTTGTCATTCGGGCCAGAGAGCAACTGGAACGAGATCGCGTTTCGCGCACCGTGTTTTTCGGCGGTGGCGGACAGGAAACGGTGCATGGTGCGCGGCATGCCACGATCCGCCCACGGCATTTCCGCCTCGATCGCGGCGCGGTCGTCATAGCCTGAGAAATGGGCCATGGTGTCATCCTCCCCTCATGCGGCGCGCTTTTCCGCACGCTCGTTCATGTCGGGAGAGGATGATCGGATCGGCGGACTATCGCAAGGGTCGCGTTGGGCCGGGCACCGGCGTGGCGTGACGTTACTCGGCGGCGATGCCTTCGGTGAACTGCAACCGGGCCAGACGCGCGTAAAGCCCGCCCTCGGC
>JBGTLJ010000011.1:0-3790 GCA_041744175.1 Oceaniglobus sp.
CCCGGCGGCGAAGGCCGACGCCGACGCGATTTCGGCGCTCGCGGCATCAAGCGGAACGCGCGCGGCCGCATCGGCGATCGTCGCTGCGGACACCCTGTCGATCCCGCCACCGGCGGGCAGGTCCAGCGTCAGGGTCATGTCGGTGGGCACGCAGATGTCGGAACAGATCAAAAGCGACACCGCGGCGACCAGCGACACCGGCTTGCCCGGGTCGTCAAGGGCCACGCGGATCGGAAAGGTGACGGCCTTGCTGTAGCCGAAGTTTTCGATGCCGAACGCGCGGAACCGCTGGGGTGCCGGATACTGGAACGCCACCTCGGCCACGTTGCGCGACGCCGACCAGTCGATCTCGGGGGGCAGTCCGACTTCGCCCGGCGACCGCCAATAGGTCTTCCAGCCGTCCTTCAGGGTCAGTTGAAGACCTGCGGAAAGATAGGCGGCACCGGGCGCCACTCCGTCCTCGGCCACGATCAGCCGCGCCTCGATCGCCGGAGAGGTGAACGGCTCCGACTGTCCTGCGATGGCAAACGCGGGCCAGACCGACATGGCGGCGAACAGCGTGAACAGCCGCAGGAACCGGATCATGCGCAGGCCGCCAGCGGTCCGTCCGCACGTTCCCTCTCGATCAGCCGCTCGAGCCGGGGCTCCGAGATTTCGCCCTGCACCACCGTGCGTCCGACGACCAGAGCAGGTGTGCCGATGAAGCCGAAGATCCGGGCCAACGCGAGGGAATTGGCGATTTCTTTCGTGATCGCATCGCTCTGCATGTCGTTCGCCAGCCTTTCTGCGTCAACGCCGAGGTCTTGCGCCAGCGTGGCAAGATAATCCGGCGTGGTCTGGAAGCGACTGTTCATCAGGCGCCGGTGGAAGGCTAGGTAAGTGCCCTGTCGCTTGGCCGCCAGCGCGCCCCTGGCCGCCGTCATCGAAGCATCGCCCAGAAGCGGCAGTTCGTGCCAGGACATCCGGATGCGGCGCGGCGCGGCGGCTTCGATCCGTGCCAGACGCACGGTCAGCACGCGGCAGAACGGGCAGTTGTAGTCCGAAAACGACGCCACCGGCACCAGATCGCCGCCCGTGGCCTCATCGCCGAAGAGCGCGTCGCAGACCCGTGTCCCGACATCCGCCACATGGGATTCTGCCCTCGTAGTGGCATCGCCCGACAGTTCGAAAAATGGATCGAACTCTGCCGTGCTTGCGCCGCCGTCGATCCGCCTGAAGCCCGCAGGCTCGCGCAGTGCCTCAAATTCGAAGTCTGGCGCGAACACCTCTGCCACACGCGGCATGGCGAAACGAATGTCGACATAGACCGCCGCAGCGGCACCAACCCCAAGGATCAGACGGCGGCCCAGCCTGTCGGGGGCACGATCCTCGGCTTCAATCATTCATACACCGTCAAAAACACCTTGGCACCCGGCATGGCGCAGCCCGTATCCCGAAAGAATGCCGAACAAACTGAGAGTGACATCGTGACCTTTGCCTGCCGGTCTGGCATTGAGGGACTCCGTCATCCCGGTGCGGGAAGGTCAATACAAACGTGCCCCGACGACGACTTTGTGATGGGGCACTGGCCGCGCCGCCGCCGGGTAGCTTTCGCTTTATGATTGCGACATACAATCATAAAGCGGCGGGGCCGCCGCTTTGGCGGGCCGGATTTCGCTCCCACACGACCGGAGCCGGGCCGACGAGGACGCGGCAGCGCCCCGGCAATCGGCCATCGGCAATTGCATCCCGCCATCATCGCGCCGCGCCTGGCCATCGCCCGAGGCGGACCCAGACAGCCGCATCGCCGCACACCCTGGCGACATTGGTCGCCGGGATCGGCCGTTTTGATGTGGTACTCCCGGAGCGGGTCGGTGACTTTCTTCGGGGCGATGGCCCCCGCGGACTAGGGCAGGGACATGCCGCTGTCGGCGGTGCGGGCCGCCAAAAGTTCGCGGTCGAGCCTTGCTGCGGTTTCCGATTGCGGGGTGGTGAACCTCGCCAGCAGCAGATAGGCCACCGGCGTCAGGAACAGGGTTGACAGCGTCGCCAGACCCAGTCCGCCGACGATCACCCAACCCAGCGCCTCGCGGGCCTCGGCACCCGCGCCAGCCGACAGGATCAGCGGCACGCCCCCCAGAACAGTCGAGGTCATTGTCATCATCACCGGACGCAGCCTGATCGTGCAGGCATCGAAGATCGCACTGGCGGCGTCCTGGCCACGGTCGCGCAGCTGATTGGCGAACTCGACGATCAGGATTCCGTTCTTCGCCATGATCCCGATCAGCATCACCAGTCCGATCTGGCTGTAGACGTTCAGGCTGAGCCCGGCAAAGACCAGCGCGAACATGGCGCAGGCCAGCCCCAGCGGCACCGTGGCCATCACGACGATGGCCGACACGAAGGATTCGAACTGAGCGGACAGAACGAGGAACACGATGAGCAGCGCGAAGCCAAAGGTCACAAGCAGCCCGGAAGTCGTCTGGTCCAGCGTCGCCGCCTCTGCCAGGGGCACAATGCGGTTGACGTCGGCAAGAACTTCAGGCGCAAATCCTTCGACAAGCGTCAGCGCGTCCCCCAGCGACAACTCCGGCGTCAGTCCTGCGGAAATCTCGACGGCGCGGTTCTGGCCCTCGCGGTTCAGTTCCGGTGCGATCGAGCGTTCCTCGAGCGTCACGAAGCTTGACAGCGGAACCATCTGCCCGTCGCCCGCCTGGATGAAGATGCGTTCCAGGTCGCCGGGATCGTTCACGGGATCCGAGGTCGACAGCATCTGGATGTCGTAGCTGCGATCGTCGATGAACACCGATCCCACGGTGCGTCCGTCCAGCACCGCGCGCAAAGAATCCGCCAGCCCGGCGATCTGCACCCCAAGGTCGGAGGCGCGCGCGCGGTCGATCTCGATGAACAGCTGCGGCTTGGTCGTTTCGTACTCCAGCCGGACCTGACCGAAATCCGGGTTCTGCTGCATCCGCTCGACCAGCTTTTCCGATACCTCGGCCAGCTGTTCGTAATTGTCGCCTGTCACCGCGAATGTCAGGCCGCGCCCAGCGCCGCGTATCCCGAGCGAATTGGGCTGGATCGTGAAGGCCCGCACGCCGATCACCTCGCTCAGCGCAACGTTGATGTCGCCGACGATGTCCTGCTGGCTGCGGTCGCGCTCGTCCCATCTCGCCAGCGACATCACCATGAAACCGCTGCTGTTGGATCCGAAGCCGGCGATCGAGAATATATTGGTGATCTCGCCGCTGTCGCGCAGTGGCGCGATCAGGGCCTCAATCTCGGCCAGTTTCGACGTGGTGTATTCCAGTGACACGCCCTGGGGCGCGCTGACCCGCAGGAGCGCGACGGCACGATCCTCCGGCGGGGTCAGTTCCTGCCGGATGCCGCCGGAGATGAAGACTGCCGTCAGGGCGAACAGCGCCGCGACCAGAATGACCACCAGCGGGTTCGCGAGGCACCCCCTCAGGCACAGGGCATAGAGACCGGAAAGACGTCGTCCCAGCCAGATCATCGGCCCGCGCGCTTGGGTGTCAGGCGCCATGTCGCGGGTCAAGAGCAGCGCCGCCAGCGCCGGGCACAGCGTCAGCGCGACAACCGACGAAAGACCCACGGCGGCGGCAAGGGTGAAGCCGAATTCGCGAAACAGACCGCCCGCCTGCCCGGGCAGGAACGACAGCGGCACGAACACCGCCGCCAGCGTGGCTGTGGTGGTGACGACAGCGAAAAACACCTGCTGGGTGCCGAGAACGGCGGCGGCGCGCGGTCCGATGCCTTCCGAGCGGCGGCGCACGATGTTTTCCAGCACAAC
>JBGTLJ010000012.1:0-3574 GCA_041744175.1 Oceaniglobus sp.
AGGTCCAGCCGTTGCACGACGGCGCACCCTCCAGAGCCGCGCCCACCTGATGGATCGACCCGCGCACCGCGTCGGCGATCAGCGTGCCGTCGGCGCGCACCTTTGCCTGCTGACCGCGTGTATTGCTCAGCATCTCGCCGGGGCGCAGCATCCCGCGTTCCACCAGTTGTCCGAACGGCACCCGCGGCTCGGCGCGTTTCGACCCCGTCACCGTCAGCGCCTCGCGATCGAACCTGCGCACCCGGCCCAGACGCTCTTCGGCGACAGTGTGATAGGCCTCCTCGCGCTCGATCCCGACATAGTCGCGGCCCAGCATCTTGGCCACCGCTCCGGTGGTGCCGGTGCCGAAGAACGGGTCCAGCACCACATCGCCCGGGTTGGTGGTGCCCAGGATCGCCCGGTGCAGCAGGCTCTCGGGCTTTTGCGTCGGATGCGCCTTGTCGCCCGCCGCGTCCTTCAGGCGTTCATGGCCGGTGCAGATCGGCAGCACCCAGTCGCTGCGCATCTGCACCCCGTCGTTCAGCTGCTTCAGCGCCTCGTAATTGAACGTATAGCGGCTCGCCTCGTCGCGGCTGGCCCAGATCAGCGTCTCGTGCGCATTGGTCAGCCGCTTGCCGCGGAAGTTCGGCATCGGATTGGCCTTGCGCCAGACCACATCGTTGAGGATCCAGTAGCCCGCATTCTGCAACGCCGCGCCGACCCGGAAAATGTTGTGATAGCTGCCGATCACCCAGATCGCCCCGTTGGGTTTCAGCAGCCGCCGGGCGGCCGCCAGCCATGCGTCGGTGAACCGGTCATAGCTCTCAAAGCTGGCGAACCGGTCCCAGGCATCGTCCACCGCATCGACGCGGGAATTGTCGGGGCGGTGCAGATCGCCCTTCAGTTGCAGATTGTAGGGCGGATCGGCAAAGATCAGATCGACGGACCCTGCGGGCAGGGAATTCATCACCTCGATGCAATCGCCGCCAAGGATCCGGTTCAGCGGCATTGCGCCCATATCTGCAGTCTGCGGCACCGGGGCGCCGCGCTTTGATCTTGTCGTCATGTCTGCCTCTGTCCCGTCGCCGTTTGTGGCGCTTCCGGTTGTTGAGGCAGTCTGATTCAAACCCGAATCACCGTCAATTTCTTTTTGAGATCAATGGGTTGGTTAATTCTCTTGATACAAGATGTTGTGCACCGGTTTGAACGAACGTCTATGGTGTGGGGTAACACCCAAGCGGATCAGCCCTGCACTGTGGCGCGCAGTCCCATAACCGGCGTTGGTTTCCCAGCCATATCCGGGATGCTGTTGCGCCAGTGCCACCATCAATCGGTCCCGCGCCACCTTGGCCACCACGGATGCCGCCGCGATGCTGAGGGACCGCGCATCGCCCCGCACCACCGCCAGCGCAGGACAGGGCAGACCGACCGGCAGCATGGTGCCGTCGATCAGTGCCAGATCCGGCGACCGCCCCAGCCCCAGCAGCGCCCGCACCATGGCCAGATGGCTGGCGCGCAGGATGTTCAGCCTGTCTATCTCTTCGACGCTGGCCTCGCCGAACGCCACCTCGCAGGTCGCCAGCACCTCCTGTGCCAGCCGTTCGCGCACATGGCGTGCCAATTTCTTGGAATCGTTCAGCCCGGCGGGGATCCGTGTGCTGTCCAGCACCACGGCCGCCGCCATCACCGGGCCGGCCCACGGACCGCGCCCCACCTCGTCCACTCCGGCGATGCGGGCAATCCCCCGCGCCCTGGCCGCGGACTCAAGCTCATAATCCGGAAAAGCGGCAGCCATGGGCCCCTATACCCCGACGGGCCGCATGGTCAACAGCCTAGCCCAGCGATCGCACCGCCACATCGGCACTGCCTGCGGCGGACTTGGTCTTCCACTTCGACATGCAGGTTTCATGGTCCTGTTTGGGGCAGTATTTGCGGATGCCGTTCAGGCTTTCGCTGACCCGCTGCTCGATCGCCGGAAATCTCACGGCCTCGGATATCGCGACGACGAAATAGCAAAGCCCGTCACGCAGGCTCTTGTCTTCACCGCCCTGGAAACGCTTGATGTGTCCGGCTGCGAAACGCGTGGCATTGGTGAAGCTCGTGGTGTCCAGTGTCGTGCCAAGCTCGCGGTGACTGCCGCCGAACGACAGCGGCGTCGCGCCGGCCCAGGGCGGTGCATCCCTGAACCGGTACCATGGGCCATCTGGCTGGCGCCGGAATCCCTCAAGATACAGATCGTGCCGGTTCAGACGCATCTCGAGCAGATCCCGTTCATCCTCTTCGGCCCAGATCGCGACGTTGACATGGCCGCCGCGGCTTCGTCCCAGCTGGTTTCGCAGCACCTGAATCGTATGGGTATAGAGTTGCGGGGTGTAGAACAGCACGACTTCCAATGCCGTCTCCTTTCCGGAAAAAACGCCCGGACCGCAAGGGCCCGGGCCAGTCCAACAGGGAGGTTCGTGAAGTCATACTGCCTGTTGACCTTGCGTCATGAAAGTCCGGAATCCCATACCTTCGGAACGAAAGGGCCCGCACCGCGAGGGGTACGGGCCACAGAGGCTTCCAAGGTAGCGCAATCAAGTATCTCGGGCGCCCTCGTGTCAGGCCACCAGTCGATATCCGCCGCTTTCCGTCACCAGCAGGCGGGCATTGGACGGATCAAGCTCGATCTTCTGGCGCAGGCGATAGATATGGGTTTCCAGCGTGTGGGTCGTCACGCCCGCATTGTACCCCCAGACCTCGTGCAGAAGCACCTCGCGGGCGACCACACCGTCACTGGCCCGGTACAGGAACTTCAGGATGTTGGTTTCCTTTTCGGTGAGGCGGATCTTCTTTTCGGCCTCGTTCACCAGCATCTTCTGCGCCGGGCGGAACGAATACGGACCCAGCTGGAACACCGCGTCCTCGCTCTGTTCGTGCTGACGCAGCTGTGCGCGGATCCGCGCCAGCAGCACCGGAAAGCGGAACGGTTTCGTCACATAGTCGTTCGCGCCGGCATCCAGACCAAGGATGGCGTCGGCGTCGCTGTCGTGCCCGGTCAGCATGATCATCGGGCATTTGACACCCTGCTTGCGCATCAGACGGCACAATTCGCGACCGTCGGTGTCGGGCAGCCCGACATCCATGATCACCAGATCGAACAGCCCAGCCTTTGCCTGATCCTGGGCCTCCTGGCCATTGGCGGCCTCGAAGACGTCGAAATCCTCGGTCATCATCAGCTGTTCGCTCAGCGCCTCGCGCAGATCGTCGTCGTCATCGACAAGCAGGATCTTCTTCTGGCCGGCCATGTGCAATCCTCCATTATGTCTCGCAAATGTGATGTGGCAACGCGCCCGGCAAGAAATGCTGCACGACGCTCACGCTCTCGTGTGAAAAGCGCGGGAATTGTTTCACATCCTTTCAGGATCGGCCTAAGAAACCCGGGAAAGGCCCGTCAGATGTCGCTTGATCCTTCCCCTGCCGAACGTCTGGCACGCGCACGAGGCGATGCGCGCATGGGCCTGCCCGTCGTGCTGCGCGATGTTGCGGAATGCTGGCTGGTCGTGGCACCCGAAGTCGTTTCGCCTGCGCGCTTCGCGGCGCTGATGGCGGCCGG
>JBGTLJ010000013.1:0-5402 GCA_041744175.1 Oceaniglobus sp.
CGCGCCGCCCGTGCCGCGCACCAGCCCGGGGGCAAAGCTGGCGATTCCCCGCGCATCGCTGGAGATGTCGCCCAGAACCGCGTTGGAGCGCGACAGCAGCGTGACCGAGACGGCCGCGACAGGATCGGCGCTGGCCAGCGACCGGACGAACACGTGCAGACCGTCGGTGCCGGACAGCGTGGCGATGCCCAGATCGGATACGATGAACCATTGGGTGGCGGGCGGGCTCGCGTAGGGGTCCGCATCCGGGATCGACGCCTGAAGTGCATAGATCCCCGACGACAAATCGCCCGCCATGTCGCCCAGCGGCAGGCGTGTGGTCATGTCGCGGTTCAGATCCTGCTGTACCTCGCCGATGCCGCGCCAGACCTCTTGCGATATGTCGCCGGCAAATTCGTCCTGTCGATATTGCGGCACCGGCTGGCCGAACATGTCGTCCTGGATGGCGCGGATCATGTTGCGGTCGGAAATCCGGCGCAGCACCAGATCGATCTGCGACAGGTTCACGGTTTCCACCGGCAGGGCGATCGCGCCCCCCGCGGGCAGGACGTAGCCGCGCCCCGGAAACCGGACGACGGGTGCGCGATCGCGCACGTAAAGGGTCAGCACCACGGACTTGCCCAGGGTTTCGCCCGATGCGGACGGCAACCCCTGGCGGAACGTCACGCGGTAGCGCGATCCATGCTCGACCCCGTCGAGGCAGAGCTGGCTTTCGTCGGACGTGACGGCCAGTCCGGCGACGTCGGTCTGCACGAAGCTGGCATAATCGACACCGGCCTGCACGAGGTCCTCGCTGAAGCTGGCGCAGATGCGCGGACTGGCGGCATCGCTCTCGACGCTGCTGTCGGTGATCCTGAACCCGAACTTGCCCAGGGCATCGTCGAGCCGGGCGGCGATGTCCTCGCTTGGCGCAAGGGACTGCGCCAGCCGCAGCGCCGGGATCATGTCGCGCCCGCGCCCTTCGCGGTCCAGGGCATCGGCCATCAGGGAAAGGGCTTTGACCTGCAGATCGACGGTTCCGGCGCGCAGATATCCGTTGATCGCGCCCTGCAGCGCCCGGGCACGATAGGCGTTGCGTTCGTCATCGTCGCGGGTATCGGCGTTCATGGCCAGCCGGGCATAGTCGATCCACAGATCAGCGGCATCGCTCTGACCCAGTGCCATGCCGGTGAATTGCAGGGCTGCCTGATGATTGCCTCTGGCGCGTGCATCCCGGGCCGCCTGGATCAGCGCGATGGAGTCCCGTCCGTCACCGCCGTGGCGCAGGGGCAGCGCGGCGGCCTCTGCCTGGGCGCCGTCGAAGTCCGGCGTGCCGAGGAAGGTCAGTTCGCCCTGCCTCTGCCCGGCGCGGGCCAGCAGCGCGGCGGAGCGATCGATGACTCTGGCCGAAAACGCGCCAGCATAGGATCGCCGGTCGGTGATCGACGATTTGGTGAAGCAGGCGTTCGAGCGGGAATTGAAAGTGAACGCCCGGCATTGCGCGTCCTGGACACAGGTGGCGCGGCAGATGTCGAATGTCGTGTCGAGGACGGTTTGCAGGTCGCCGCCGAAAAAATCGGTATCGCGTTCCACCGTCACCCGCCGCGCCGACACCGCGGTGTCGGCCTGCGCGGTCTGGAACCCGACGATCAGCGGCAGAAGCAAAAAAAGCGTCCGGATCATGGCGAACCTCATGGGGTGTCGTGCGGGATGCTGACACAGGCGGGCCGATCCTGACAAGCACAGGCTGCGCAACACCTTTAAGACGATGTTTACCTGGATCGCCGAGGGTCTGGGCACGAAGAGATAAACGGGATTCCGGGGCGCCGACAAAATGGACCTTTCGTCACTTCTGGCCAACGAACGTCGGGCCCGACTGGCTGCCGAGCGTTTGCTGGAAATGCGCCAGCGTGAACTGAAGACCGTCAACCGCAAGCTTGCGGACCATGCCAGGCTGCTGTCGCAGCAGATGATCGCCAAGCGGGACGAAGTCGAATCGATCCAGACCCAGTCCGAAACCCTGCGCGATGAATTCACACAGACCCGCAACGACCTTGCAAGGGCGCATACCGCCGCCGAACTGGCCGAAAGTCGGCTCTGGTCGTCCCTGCAATCGGTGCGGGACGGATTCGCGCTGTTTGATGCAGACGACCGGCTGATCGTGGCAAACAAGGCCTATCTGTCGGTGTTCGACGGACTTGAATGTGTGCGAGAGGGAATAACCTACGCCGAAATCGTCCAGATCCTCGTCGAGGAAGGCATTGTCGACCCACAGGGCCCCGCCGATGAGTGGATCCAGGCGATGACCGAGCGCTGGCAGAATGATGTGATCGAGCCGCTGGTCGTGCGGCTGTGGAACGGCCAGTTCATCAAGATGATGGACCGGCGCACCAAGGACGGCGGTACCGTCACACTGGGCGTGAACCAGACCGATCAGCTTCGCACGTGGGCGGCGGTAGAGACGATCCCCGACGGTTTCGTCCTCTACGATGCCGACGACCGGATGGTCATGTGCAATGCCCGCTTCCGGGAGATCTACCACGAGAGCGCCGAGATTCTCGTACCCGGCGTGACGTTCGAGGAGATCCTGCGCTTCGGCATGTCGAAGCAGCGCTATCCCGACGCGATCGGCCGGGAAGAGGAATGGCTGGAGCAGAGGATGATCGCCCACCGCGATGCGACCAGAACGGTAGAACAGCAGATGAGCGACGGTGCGTGGCTGCGCATGGTGGATCGGCTCACAATCGACGGTGGCCGCGTGGGCCTCCGGATCGACATCACCGCAATCAAGAACCACGAGGCGGCGCTGGTTGTGGAACGCGAGCGTGCGGAGATGGCGAACCGTGCCAAGTCGGCGTTCCTCGCCAACATGAGCCACGAGATCCGCACGCCGATGAACGGTGTCGTCGGGATGGCCGATCTTCTTGCCGAAAGTGGCCTGAGCCCCGAACAGGAGCTTTTCGTCAGCACGATCCGATCTTCCAGCGAGGCGCTGCTGGGAATCATCAATAACATCCTGGACTTTTCCAAGATGGAAGCCGGCAAACTCATCCTGACCGATGCCGCCTTCGATCTTGAGGATTGCGTGCATGACGTCGTTCGTCTTTTGAGGCCGTCGATCGCAGGGCGTCCCATCGTACTGGATGTGGCGTTCGATCCGGCACAGCCCGCAGGCCTGTCGGGCGACGCGGGGCGGCTTCGCCAGATCCTCACCAACCTCGTGGGCAATGCCCTGAAATTCACGGAAAACGGGCGCGTCGATGTCCGTGTCGGTCCCACCGATGACGGACAGGTCAAAATCGAGGTCGCAGATACCGGGATCGGCATACCCGTGGACAAGCTGGACCACATTTTTGGCGAATTCACTCAGGTCGAGGACGACCGCAACCGCCGGTTCGACGGGACCGGCCTCGGGCTGGCGATCTGCCGCCAGCTGGCCGGGCAGATGGGCGGGACGATCACTGTAGATTCGCAGGTGGATCAGGGCAGCCGCTTTACCGTCATCCTGCCGCTTGCCGTCACGGATCAGGATGTATCGACGGTGCTTGCCACTGATCGCATTACGCGCGCGGTCATCCTTGTGCGGGACGGTGCCAATTGCAGTGTTCTTGCAGGCCAGCTGGCGCAACTGGGTCTGCCGTGCGCGCTGAGCGCCGACGGGCCGGTTGGCATCCTGCCCAGCGATGCGGTGTTTGTCATTTCGGAGGATGCGGACGCGGCCATGCCGGATTTCAAGGGCGAAATGCCCGCCGCGACGATCCTGGTGACCGACAAACCGATGCTGGCCGCATCGAAAGAGGCCGGGTTCGATCGCTATCTGTCGCTGCCCGTCTCGCGGGGCGTGCTCGCAAGGACGCTGAACGGCCTGAGCAAGCCGGAGCGCCCGTCGACGAGCGAGAAGACAGTCAGACTGCGCGTGCTCGCTGCCGAAGACAACAGAACCAACCAGCTGGTCCTGCGCAAGATGCTGACGGACGCGCATATCGACCTGCAGATGACCCAGAACGGCGCAGAGGCCGTCGAGTCGTTTCGCAAGTCCCGCCCCGACATGGTCTTCATGGACATCTCGATGCCGGTAATGGACGGGAAAGAGGCCGCGCGGCGGATCCGTGAGATCGAAGGCAACGGACCCCGCATCCCGATCATCGCGATGACCGCCCATGCCATGGACAGCGACAGGGCCGAGATCGCGGCGGCGGGGATCGATCACCACATGTCCAAGCCCCTGAGCCGCGCGACGCTTTTGGCGCATATCGAAACGGTGCGGGCGGCGCGTCAGTCCGACGGATAGTCGCGCAGGAAAACTGGCCGCTCCGGGCTCGACAGGTCCGCCGCATGGGCATAGCCGCCCGCGTCGAACCCGACGATGTCGTCGGCATGGCCCAGACGGTTCTGCACGATGTGGCGGGCCATGGCGCCCCGGGCCTTCTTGGCGAAGAAGCTGACGATCCTCGGGCGGCCTTCGCGCAACTCCATGAACTGTGGCGTGACGACCCGCAGACCGAGCCGTGCGGTATCGACGGCTCCGAAATATTCCCGGCTGGCACAGTTGATCAGTGTATCGGTCCCCGTGGCGGCGGCCTGCGCGTTCAGCGCATTTGAAATCGTGTCGCCCCAGAAATCGTAAAGGGTGCTGCCCCGCCGGGTTTTCAGACGGCTGCCCATTTCGAGCCGGTAAGGCTGGATCGCGTCGCGCGGGCGCAGCAGCCCGTAGAGACCCGACAGGATTCTCAGATGATCGTCGGCCCATGCCATATCCTGCGGCTCCAGGCTGGCGGCCTCAAGCCCCATGTATGTGTCGCCCGCAAAGGCCAGCGCGGCGGGTCTTGTGTCGTCGTGGAGGGGATCCTTGCGAAACGCCCGGAATCTGTCGCGGTTCAGGCGCGCGAGATCGTCTGACAGGCCCATCAGCTTTTTAAGTCTGCCCAGTGTCAGTTGCCGGGCATGGGCGGCAAGGCGATCTGCCTCTGCCTGATAGGCGGGCGCCGTCACCTCGCCGCGCGCCACGCTCCAATCCAGCCGCTTGGCCGGTGAAATAACCACGAGCATGCACGTTCCCCCTGTTCGCTCTTCCAGATAGCAGGCGGCGGCGCAAGCTCAACCCTCGTGCAGCACCCCGAGGAACGCGGCACCGAACCTTTCGGCCCGCTGCGCGCCCATCCCTGGGACGGTTTCCAGATCGGCCAGGGTGGCGGGGCGGCGTTCGGCGATCCAGCGCAGCGTGGATGCGGTGCACGACATCGGTTTGTCGATCCCCTCGGGGCCGCGGGCAAGATCGCCCTGCGCGGCCATCAGACGGTCGAACAGATCGCCTGCCGGGCGTCCGGCCAGCTTTCGGCGTGCGGGATGCATCGGAGCAGGTGCCGCGCCGGTGATGATCTGCAGGAAGATCGCGCCGTAGCTTTCCAGCTTTTTCGCGCCGA
>JBGTLJ010000014.1:0-16741 GCA_041744175.1 Oceaniglobus sp.
GAGGTGATCGAGCTGACCGAGCGCATCGGCGCGGACCGGGTGCTGGCGCGCTGCGGCAATCCGCTGACCTCGCAGTCGGTGGGACCCAAAATCCTGTGGTTGAAACGCAACCGCCCCGACATCTTTGCGCGTGCCGCGCATATCCTCACGTCCACCAGCTTCGTGGTGCGGCGTCTGACGGGCGAAACGGTGATCGACCATTACACTGCCGCGAACTTCTCGCCGCTCTACGATGTGGCGGCGCAGGACTGGACCGACAATCTGGCCGACGACATCGTGCCGCTGGAAAGGCTGCCTCGCCTGCTCTGGTCTGGCGACATTGCTGGCGCGATCACGCAGGGCGCGTCCGAGGCGACGGGTCTGGCGAAGGGGACCCCTGTCACCGCCGGCACGATCGACGCGGCGGCCGAGGCGCTGTCGGTGGGGGTCGATGGGCCGGGCGATATGATGATGATGTACGGATCGACCGTCTTCATCATCCTGCGCACCGCGACCCGTGTCGCCGACCCGCGCATCTGGTACGCGCCCTGGCTGTTTGCGGGCGAACACGCCTCGATGGCGGGCCTCGCCACATCGGGCACCCTGACCCACTGGTTCCGCGACCAGTTCGCGCGCGATCTGGATCCCGCAACTGCGTTTGCGCTGCTGACGCAAGAGGCCGAATCGTCGCCCCCCGGTGCCAATGGTCTGATCATGCTGCCATATTTCTCGGGCGAACGGACCCCGATCCACGATGTCCACGCCAAGGGTGCGCTGTTCGGGCTGAACCTGACCCACACCCGGGGCGACATCTATCGTGCCCTGATCGAATCCATCGCACATGGCACCCGACACGTCACCGACACCTTCGCCGAACTGGGACAGTCGCCCGCCCGCCTGCTGGCCGTGGGCGGCGGGACCCAGAACAGGCTGTGGTTGCAAGCGACATCCGACATCACCGGGATCGACCAGATCCTGCGCGAAAAAGCGTTGGGGGCCAGCTATGGCGATGCCTTTCTGGCGGCGCTGGCCATCGGCGCGGTAAAACGCGGCGATATTGCAGACTGGAATCCGGTGGCGGGCAAGATCGCTGCCAGTCCGATCCCGGTTTACGATACCGCTCATGCCCTGTTTTGCCGTCTCTACGCGCAGACGCGCGACATCGCCAGAGATCTGGACGTGCAGAGGCATTGAACCGCCTGCCTCTGGCGCGCCTTCATCCTCCGGCTTGACCCGGGGATCTCTCGGCTGGATGCGCCTATTTCACGGCCCCTGCCGCCATCCCCTTGATGATGTATTTCTCGAGGAAGATCGCTACGATGACCAACGGCATGATCGCCGCCGTCGACAGGGCCGCCATCGACCACCAGTTGATGCCCTGCGATCCGGTCTGCGATGCCACCATCACCGGCAGTGTCTTGGCATCGGTCGAGGTCAGAAGTGCCGCGAAGAAGTATTCGTTCCAGCACAAAACGAGGCTGAGGATGAAAGCCGCGACCATCCCCGGAAGCGCGATGGGCAGAACGATCTGCATGAACGCCCCCCAGATCCCGAGGCCGTCCACCAGCGCCGCCTCTTCCAGCTCAACCGGGATCCCCTGAAACTGGTCCCGCATGATCCAGATCACGATGGGCAGCACCGTCAGGGTGTAAAGCAGGATCAGCCCGATCCGGCTGTCCAGCAGTGCCAGCGACTTGTAGAGCACGAGGAAGGGCAGGGCGAGCACAACGGGCGGCAGGATCAGCTGGCTGAGGAAAAAGAACGAGATGTCGGAATTCTTCATGAACCCGAAGCGGTAGTCGAACCGCGACAGGCCGTAGGCGGCCAGCGATCCCAGCGTCACAGCCAGCGCCGAGGCCGACAGCGACACGATGGTCGAATTCCAGAACCGCTTGCGGAACTCCTCGCGCACCGTCGATACCTCGCCGATGAGGTCGGGCGACAGGCCCAGCGACTGCCAGCCCTTCCATTTCGGGGTGTAGTCCCAGAACGGGACCATGTTGCCCTTCATCACGTCCGGGGCCAGCTTGAACGATGTGGTGATCGTCCAGTAGATCGGGAACAGGCAGATGAACGCCCAGACCAGCAGCGCGCCATAGATCGCCACGCGCCCGGCCCACCATCTGGCACGTCCCTGCGGGGCGGCGTCATCCTTGAAGATCGCGCTCATGCCGGCCGCTCCATGTACCTGCTCACCAGCTTCAGCAGTGCGGTGATGAAGATGATGATCACCACCAGATAGACCATCGCCAGCAACGTGCCGTACCCGACGTTCGACCGGTCGCGGTATTCCCGGAATATGAAGCTGGTCACGCTGTCCGTCGCGCCGCCCGGCCCCCCGGACGTGACGTTGATGATGATGTCCGCCAGCTTCAGCTTGAAGATGATGCGGATCACGATGGCCGTCACCGACACCGGCAGCATGAGGGGAAATATGACCTCCTTGAAGCTTTGCCAGCCAGACGCGCCATCGACCTTGCTGGCCTCGATCACCTCGCGGGGAAGCGCCTGCAACCCCGCCAGCAGCATGATCATCATGAACGGAATGAACGTCCAGGCATCCATCGCCATGATCATGAACCGCGCCAGTTCGGGGGTGCCGAAAAAGCTGGGGCTGTCCCATCCCAGTTCGCGGGCAAGTCGGGCGAGCGGGCCGAACCGCACCTCCATCATCGACTTGCCCACCATCCAAGACACCGCCACCGGCGACAGCATCAGCGGCAGCAGGAAAACCACGCGGAAGAACTTGCGCGCCCGGATCTGCGCGTTCAGCAACAGCGCCAGACCAAAGGCGATGACATATTCCACCGCCACCGCGGCGACGTAATAGACCATGTTCTTCAGTGCGTTCCAGTAGAACGCGTCGTTCCACATCTGCCGCATGTTGTCCCAGCCGTTGGGCTGCGGGCCGGACAGCGACGCGAGGTTCCAGTCGGTGAACGAGATATAGAGCGCGAACAGCAGCGGGAACACCACAAGGCTGGCCACGAACAGCGCGGCGGGCAGCACGAACAGCACGCGCTTGCCCTTCTCGCCGTTCACCACGACCTGTGCGATGCACAGCGCCGTCGCCCAGAGCATGTAGGCATAGAGGATCGGACGCCACGTCGCGAACCCGGCCCCGTGCCAGCCCCGCTCCCCCGCGATCTGAAACAGGACCAGCGCCACGAACAGCGCCGCCGACCCCCAGACCATACCCCGGCCCGCACGCTTGCGAACCTCCGAGATGTCGTCGGCAGTCACGGTATGAAGAAGGTCGCCGTCCGTACTCATCCGGAAGCGACGGTCAAATTCCGGCTGGTCATCAGGGAACGGGTCCGTTGAACAGGATCAGTGGGCAGGTACCGCCCCCATCCGGTGACGGGGGCGGGACGGTGGCACGGGATCACATTCCCAGCGACGCCTTGTAAAGCGCGATCTGGCTGTCGCGGCCGATCTGGTCGGTGATGTTTTCCCAGGCGGCGGCGATGGCGTCGGCAGTTTCCTGCGCCGATCCGTATTGCCCGGCATAGCCCTTGGCCAGTTCATCCTCGGCAACCGAGTAATACTGGAAGATGCCGGGAATACGCGGTTCGATGGCGGCGTTGGGGTGGTTGTAGCTGTCGACGTTGGACCCGAGATAATCCTCGACGAATTCGCGGTCGTATCCGGCCTCTTCCCATTCGGCATAGTCGAAATGGGACTGGCGATAGGGCTGGAACCCCGAAGGATAGGCCGACGCCCAGAGCGACAGATCCTTGCCGCCCAGATGGGCCGCCGCCGACCAGGCAGCCTTTTTCTTCGTCTCGTCACCCTCGACCGTGGCCATGACATAGATGCCCCAGCCGATATAGGCGTTGTTGGGCGCCACGTTGGGGGTTTCCTCCCAAGCCTCGGTGGAGGAGTTCCACACCCGCTCGGACCCGGGATTGATGTCGAACCCGACGACGTCGCCGACCACGGACGTGTCGGACGTGCGGGCAGACGATCCCACATCGCCCCACCAGTTCAGCATGCCGCCGGTGCCGGCAAGGAATTGCTGGAATGCGGTTGTGCCGGGATCGGCGTTGATCTGGTCGGCCGGATAGGCATTGGCCGCGATCAGGTCCATCACATCCTGGATGGCCTGCACGAAGGCGGGGTTGTTGACTCGTGGCTTCATCGTTTCGGGGTCGAACAGCCAGGCGGGATCGCCGGGATACTTGGCGTAGGGCGCGGCACGGTTTTCGAGGAAATAGAACCCGAACCCGCCCCAGCCCTTGAGCGGGTCAAGGTATCCCCACGCCTCCAGCCCGGTCAGCGGATCGGTCTTGCCGACCAGAAACTTAGAGTGCGCGTTGACCATTTCCCACGTCTTGGGCTGTTCCCAGGGGGTGTCATTGCCTGCCTCTGCCCAGGCGGCGGCGAATTCCTCATTCTCGTAGTAATCCTTTCGGAAGGCAAAGGTGTGGGTGTCGCCGTCGATGGACACGCGATAGGTCTTGCCGTCCCATGTGCCGACCGGCGCCTTGAGGTAATCCACATAGTCGTCCATGTCGATTTGGGCGGCCACCCAGTCTGGCATCTCGCTGGCCATGCCGCGGCCAAGAACGTCACCCTCGAACGGGGCGCCCATTTCGATAATGTCGAAATCGACAGTGCCCGTCGCGATGCTCTGTTGCAGGCGGGCGTTGTAGTCCGCCTGGGCCAGGTCGATCCAGTTGATCGTGGCACCGGTATAGGTTTCCCAGGGTTTCAGAAAGCCACGAAACAGGAAGTTGTGCAGGTTCTGGTTGTTCAGCCCCATGAAGGTCAGCTCGACACCCGCGAACTCCCCTTCGGTGACGTTCTCCCTGGTGGCGGCAAGACACATCTCGCCGACCTGCTGCCAGTCGCGGTCGGTGGGCGATCCGGCGCCGACGCCGGGAATTTTCAGGATCTCGGCCCGGACATTGTCATGGGCATCGGCCATCGTGGCACGCGGCAGCATGGCGGTGGCCCCGAGGGCGGCAGTGCCCTTGAGCACCTGTCGGCGGTTCATCTTCTGCGCCGCGCGGATGTAGTTGTAGAGATCGACCTTCATGTGCTTCCTCCCAGAAATTGTATTCGATCCAGCGGATGCAGGCGCAGCAATTTTTCTATTCATTATAATGGGCTGCGCCCCGTATCCCCCGATTGCAGCGCGATTATGAACCAGTTTGCCCCCAAGTCAACAAAAGCCGCGCGCAGGTGTCTCGACAGGGCGGGACGGCTCGCCTAGCATCCGTCGAAACGGAGGAAAGCACGCAGATGGCAGAGGTCAGGATCCGCGAGATCCGCAAATCCTATGGCGCGGTCGAGGTGATCCATGGGCTTGATATCGACATCGCCGACGGGGAATTCGTGGCACTGGTCGGCCCGTCGGGCTGCGGCAAATCCACCCTGCTGCGGATGATCGCGGGGTTGGAGCCGATAAACGGCGGCACCGTGTCCATCGGCGAACGGGTGGTCAACAACCTGCCCCCGGCACAGCGCGACATCGCCATGGTGTTCCAGACCTATGCCCTTTATCCGCACAAGTCGGTGGCGGCGAACATGGGGTTCGCGCTGAAAGTCGCGGGCGTTGCCAGGGACGAGATTGCGCAACGGGTGAAGGCGGCAGCGGAAATCCTGAGCCTGACCGAATACCTCGATCGCAAACCCCGGCACCTGTCGGGCGGTCAGCGCCAGCGCGTCGCCATGGGCCGTGCCATCGTGCGCGATCCGCAGGTGTTCCTGTTCGACGAACCGCTGTCCAACCTCGACGCCAAGCTGCGCATCCAGATGCGCACCGAAATCAAGGAACTGCACCAGCGTCTGAAAACCACGACAGTGTTCGTCACCCATGACCAGATCGAGGCGATGACCCTGGCCGACCGGATCGTGGTGATGCAGGCCGGGCGGGTGGAGCAGATCGGATCGCCACTGGAGCTTTACGACAATCCGGCCAACGTCTTTGTCGCTACATTTATCGGCGCACCGTCCATGAACCTGCTGGATGGCTCGTTGTCGGATGGCAGGATCGACGTGGCGGGGCATGCGTTCCACGGACCGCCCGGAACCGGCAAGGTGCGTCTCGGCGTGCGTCCCGAACACCTGATCCTGTCTGATGACGGCCTTGCGATGCAGGTCAAGGTGGCGGAGCCGACCGGATCCGAAACCATGGTGTTCCTGCGGTTTCAGGGACAGGATATCACCGCCGTTTTCCGCGAACGCCACGCCTTTGCCAGTGGCCAGACGATCCACCTGAAACCCGACCCCGCGCATCTGCATGTGTTCGATGCGGAAACCGGCGCGCGTATGACACCGGAAAGGACGTGACATGCTGAAAGGGATCGACCCCCTGCTGAACGCCGATGTGCTTTACGCCCTGCGGGCCATGGGGCACGGCGACGACCTGATCATCGCGGATACGAACTTTCCGTCCGACAGCGTGGCGCGCGACACCGTGCTGGGCGAGGTGCTGCGCATCGACCGGCCCGCCGCCGAAGTGGTGCGCGCGGTGCTGTCGGTCTATCCGATGGACACGTTCGTCGATGACGCCGTCGCGCGGATGGAGGTGGTGGGCGAGCCCGACACGATCCTGCCGGTGATGGAAGAGGTTCAGGGCGAGGTGAACGCGGCGGGCGGGCCGACAATGAAGAGCATCGAGCGCTATGCGTTCTATGACCGGGCACGGCTGGCCTATGCGGTGATCCAGACGGGAGAGCGGCGGTTCTATGGCTGTTTCGCGCTGCGCAAGGGGGTTGTCCCGCCTGAGGGGTAGGGGTGCCACGCGAGAGATCCTCGGGTCAGGCCCGAGGATGACGTGGTGCCTGGGGCTGGCGTGGCGATTCCATACGCGGGTCGCGGTCTGGGCTGGCGTCAGAACACCACCAGCGCGCGTTCGTCCCATGATATGCGCGCGGTTTCGCCGCGTTCCAGCACCGGGCGGCCCACGAGGTTCTTCATGGACAGGGTGACGGGTTTCTCGACGCCGTCCAGTGTGATGTCGTAATAGGTCATGTCGCCGTAATAGGCGAGTTCGTGGACCTTGCCCGTCGTTTCGGAGGCGGGGGCCGCTTCGTCATCGAACAGGATCGACATGGTTTCGGGCCGGATGCCGACGGTGCACGTCGCCCCCGGACTGCCGTTCACGCATTGATCGGCGGTGATCGCCGCGCGTCCGAGGCCCGCGATCTCGACACCTGTGGCGTTGGCCGTGGCGGGCAGGAAATTCATCACGCCGATGAAATCCGCGACCTTGCGGGACAGCGGTCGGCGGTAGAGCGTCTGGGGATCGGCAAGCTGCGCGATCTCGCCCTCGAACATCACGGCGATCCGGTCCGACATGATCAGCGCCTCTTCCTGGTCATGGGTGACGAGGACGAAGGTGATGCCCACGTGACGTTGCAAGCGGCGCAGTTCGTTCTGCATCTGCTCTCGCAGTTTCTTGTCCAGCGCGCTCAGGGGTTCGTCCAGCAGCAGCACCTTGGGTTTCAGGATCAGCGCGCGGGCCAGCGCCACACGCTGCCGCTGACCGCCCGACAGGGCATGGGCCGCGCGGTCGCCGAATCCGTCCAGCCCGACCATAGCCAGCGCATCGCCGACCATCGTGTCCTTCGCCGACCCATCCAGATCCGACCGGCGGCGCAACCCGAAGGCGACGTTTTCGGCCACGCTGAGATGGGGGAAGATCGCATAGGACTGGAACACCATGTTGGTGGGCCGCTTGTTGGCGGGCACGCCGCGCATGTCCTGGCCCGACAGCGTCAGGGTGCCCGACGATATGTCCTCGAATCCCGCGATGGTGCGCAGCAGCGTCGTCTTGCCGCATCCCGATGGGCCCAGCAGCGAAAAGAACTCACCCGCCCCGATGTCGAGGTCGATTCCCCGCAGCGCATGGTAGGTTCCGTAATATTTCTCAACGTCGCGCAGGGAAACGATAGGCGTCACAGGAAACCTCCGGTGTCTTTGGCACCCGTGCGGGCAAGGCCGCGGCGGCGGGCGGTTTCCGCGATGACCAGCAGGACGACCGACAGCGCCACGAGGATCGTGCCCAGCGCCATGACCACCGGAATCTTCTGGGGAAACCGCAACTGGCCCCACAGATAGACAGGCAGGGTGGGTTCGGTGCCGGTGAGAAAGAACGCGATGATGAACTCATCGAGGCTGATCGTGAACGAGATCAGCAGCGCCGAGATGATGCCGGGCATCACCAGCGGCAGGGTTATCAGCCGGAATGTCGACCAGCGCGATTCGCCGAGGTCGAACGCGGCCTCTTCAAGCGAGGCGTCGAGATTGCCGAAGGCCGAGTTCAGGATCGCGATGCAGAACGGCGTGCAGATCAGCGTATGGCCCAGCACCACCGTCCAGCTTCCCAGCGGCAGGCCAAGCGCCAGCCAGACCACCAGCAGCGATACCGCCACAATGATTTCCGGCAGCACCAGCGGCAGCATGATGAAACCCAGAACTGGCCCCTTCAGGGGAAAGCTGTAGCGCGCCCCGGCCCGCGCGGCGCAGATGCCCAGCATGGTGGACAGCAGGGCGGTGGTGATCGCAATGATGAGCGAGGTCTGGACCGATTTCACCAATGCGGGCGTTTCGGGGAGTTCGCCGAACCACTGCAGTGTGAAGCCCGACAATGGAAAGGCGATGATCGTGCTATCGTTGAAGGCAAAGACCGGCAGCAGGATGATCGGCGCATAGAGGAACAGCAGATAAAGGAAGGCATAGCCGCGCAGCCAGATCACGTCTTGCGCCCCCTGAGCCAGCGCCGGTTCAGGAAAATGAAGATCAGCGAGATGACCGTGACGATCGCCATGGCAATCACCGCGAGCGTCGCCCCCATGGGCGCGTTGTTCAGCCGCAGGAATTGCGTCTGGATCATGTTGGCGATCATCAGCCCGTCGGGCCCCCCCACGAGGCGTGGGGTGACATAATCGCCAATGGTGGGGATGAACACGATCAGGGTCGCGGCGACGACACCGGGCACCGCCAGCGGTAGGGTGACGCGGATGAACGTCATCACATGCCCCTCGCCCAGATCACGCGATGCCTCGAGCAGCGCGCGGTCGATCTTTTCGAGACTGACGAAGATCGGCAGGATCGCGAAGGGCGCGAATGCATGGGCCAGCGTGATCACCACCGCGTTGGCGTTGTAGAGAATGAATGTCAGCGGCTCGTCGATGATCCCGACGCCCATCAGCGATGAGTTCAGCACGCCGTTGTAGCCCAGGATCACCTTCCACAGGAACACCCTGATCAGGTAACTCGTCCAGAACGGAATGGTGATCAGGAAGATCCACAGGCTCTTGCGGTTCGGCGCCACATGGAACGACACGAAATAGGCGATGGGAAACGCCAGCAGCACCGTTGCCAGCGTCACTGACCCGGCAATCAGCACCGAACGCAGCATCAGCTGGGCGTAGAGGGGTTCGCTGAACGCCTCGCGATAGTTCTTCAGCGTGGGAGTATAGTCGATGGTCAGGAAATCCTGGGTCCAGAAGCTGAAGGCGAAGATCGCCGCCAGCGGCAAGGCCAGCAAGAGAAGCGCATAGAGGGCAGGGGGGGCGACAAGGGTCAGACCCCGTGCGGCATCCGTCTGCATGAATTTCGCCATCGTACCCCCGGCCGCGGACCCACCGGGGGATGTTCAACGGCTGGCGGAAAAGTGCAACTGAAAAGACCCGCGCCGCGTCAGACGGCCGTGCCGCCCTGCATCATGCGGCGCGCTTCGCACATCAGCGCCACAAGAACCTCGACGTGTCGCGCCACGCTGTAGCTTGCATCGCCCCGGACGCGGCGCGTTTCGAAAGCGGCCTCCTCCTCGATCAGCGGCGCGACGGGATCAGCGCCCGGATATCCGTTGGTTTCGGGAAAGATCCGCCGCAGGCTGCGGGTCCGGTCGTAGTTGGCAATCCCGAACCGCGCTGCCCTGATCAGCAGTCGAGGACGGCGAAGGGCGGACAGAGCGGACGTGGCGGAGGTGGACATGGCAGGTCTCTTTCATTGTTTCCAAAGCGTGGACAACCTTTTGCACAACCGGAACGTGTGTTGCCTGAGCCACTGCACAGGCGAGCGGTCCCCTACCAGATTGTTTACGAATTAGATCCAATCTTAGTTTTACCGGCGCATTGTTAACCTTTGTCTAACAAATACAATCAAGGGTTGCAGACGTTGGGGATAAGCCTGTGGAAAAGGCCTGGCCCGTATTGCCGGTTAACGAGGGGACTTAACGATGTTGCCAGTGATGCCAGTAATGGCAGCTCCGAACTGGGTGCCGGAAGAGGTGAGGCTCTATCTGGCACATACAGAGCACGGGGAATCGATACGCGCTCTGGCGCGGGCCACGGGGCGTCACGCCTCGACGGTCCTGCGTCAGATCCGGCGCTACGAGCAACGTCGTGACGATCCGCTGATAGATCATGCCCTGCGCCGTCTCGGTGCATCGGGCATCGGGCGGGGGACGCCTGATCACCAGACCGGAGGCTTCATGGAACACACTACCTTTGCGAACCGAACCGATGTGTTGAAAGACGAACAGGTCGAAAAGGAGGCACGCCGCATCCTGCGCCGCCTCGCCGAACCGGGGGCCTGTCTGGCGATCGCTACGGGCATGGAAAATGCTGTCGTGGTACGCGAAGGCGTCGACGGGCAGACCGTTCGCACCGCAGTCGTCCAGCGCACCATCGCCGAGGCGATGGCACTGCGCGACTGGATCGCCGCCAACGGTGAGGGCAAGATCTCGCGTTATTACATCACCACCGCGGGGCGCGCTGCGCTCAAGCGGCTGCTGGCGGAATCGAACGAAAGGGACGCCCCCGCCAACAAGACCGGAGAAGGTGGCGGCCGCGTCAGATACGGTCTCGCGGAAAGCCCGCTGGTGGCACTGGCGCGTCGCCGCGAAAAGGACGGCAGCCGTTTCTTGGACGAATCCCTCCTGTCGGCGGGCGAACGTTTGCGCGAGGATTTCGAACTTGCGCAGATGGGCAACAAGAAAACCCCCAACTGGGAAAATGTCGTGGTCACTGGCATGTCGGGTGCCCAGGGCGATCCGAAATGCACGGGCCCCGATGGCGCGCGCGTCCGCGTCGCGGCGGCACTGGGCGAACTCGGGCCGGGACTGGGCGACGTGATCCTGCGCTGCTGCTGCCAGCTCGAGGGAATGGAAACCGTCGAGCGCCGCATGGGCTGGGCTGCCAGATCGGGCAAGATCGTCCTGCGCATTGCGCTGCAACGTCTGCGCCGCCACTATGACGAAACCGAAGGCCGGTTCTCTCCGATGATCGGTTGAGGTGCGCGCAAGAAAAGGTCGCGGTAAGTTTCTCGACATTCGACATTATATACTGGACGTCCTCGGCATGGGGGCGTCAGCCAGACACGTCGGTGAAAAGATCTGCCCGAAACGTTTCGGCTTACCACCTTCATCGCGGCGGGGATGCCGCCCGATCGCTCTTTTGCGGTGAACGGACGATGCGTTTAACACAACTTTTGACCGGGGCGGCGGGCGGGTTTGCTGCCCCGGGATGACATTGCCCCGATCCCTGTCATCACGTGGCCGCGACCCGGCCACGTGCCGCCTCTCATCATTGGACTTGGCCGAAACGATCCTGTAATCCTCGGGCAATCCCGCATGAGGTGCCCATGGCCCGCGATCTCAAGATTCCAGAACAGCGCCATCCCGAAAAGGCGCGCCGTCCCGACGCGGTCCAGCCGAAGAAACCGGATTGGATCCGTGTCCGTGCGCCCAGCGGCGACGGCTATCGCAAGACCCGCGCGATCATGCGCGAACATCGCCTGGTCACCGTCTGCGAAGAGGCGGGCTGTCCCAATGTGGGCGAATGCTGGTCCAAGGGCCATGCCACGATGATGATCATGGGCGAGGTCTGTACACGCGCCTGCACGTTCTGCAACATTGCCACCGGCAAGCCGCCCGACGTGCTGGACGTGTTCGAACCCGGACGCGTGGCCGATGCGGTCCGCAAGCTGGGATTGAGCCACGTCGTGATCACCAGTGTGGACCGCGACGATCTTGACGATGGCGGGGCAGAACACTTTGCCCAGACGATCCGGGCCGTTCGCCGTCAGTCGCCGGATACCACGATCGAGATCCTGACGCCGGATTTCATCAGATGCCCCCCCGCCGCGCTTGAAAAGGTCGTCGCCGCCAAACCCGACGTGTTCAACCACAACCTTGAAACCGTGCCGGGCCTCTACCCGGAGGTGCGGCCGGGCGCGCGTTATTTCCATTCGCTTCGGGTGCTTCAGCGGGTCAAGGAACTGGACCCGGCGATGTTCACCAAATCGGGCATCATGGTGGGCCTTGGCGAGGACGCGCAGTCCGTGCGCCAGGTGATGGATGACATGCGCGCCGCCGACATCGATTTCCTCACCATCGGCCAATACCTGCAACCGACGCCAAAGCATCACCGGGTCGACAGGTTCGTCACCCCGGATGAGTTCGCCGCCTATGAGAAGGCTGCAACGGGCAAGGGTTTCCTCATGGTGTCGGCAACCCCGCTGACCCGGTCATCCTATCATGCCGGCGACGATTTCGAACGGTTGCGCGCGGCCCGCAGTGCACGGCTCGCCAACGCCTGAATTTGCCCTGCCCGGCGCGGCCCACCCGTGCCTCGTCACTGTTCGCCGGCCGTGCCCTGGCAGTCAAAGCCGCCAGCGCATCTGCGCAATCCGGTTCAGGTTCGGCGATGTCTTGCGCAACCTGAACCGATGCAGAAACGGGATGGGGCCTTGCGACGTCGTGTCAGCGGCGTCATTTGCCGGTGACATTCTTGGTCGATTGTCCGATTTTCTTTGCCAACCGTCTGCGCGATCTTAACATATCGCCAGAACAACGGGACGATTCCTCAAATGCTCAATCCCTCCGCATCGGCGCGATGTGCCCTGTTGCTGGCTCTTTTCTTGTCGCCCCAAGGGCTGGCGGCCCAGGATCTCGAAACTGGTCGCGCAGCATATCTTGCGGGCGACTACCGCGTCGCCGTCTCGGTCCTCGAGCCGCTGGCACGGGCCGGCGATCCGTCGGCCCGCATCATTCTCGGCGATGCCTATGCCTTGGGCAACGGGGTGGAGCAGGATTTTCAGCGTGCGCTGTCGCTCTACAGCTCGGCCGAACAGCAGGGAATGGCCGATGCTTCCTACAAGCTTGCCACCTTGCTGGCCGAAGGCCGGCCGGGCATCCCGACCGACACCGCCCAGGCCATCGTCCATCTGGAAGAAGCCGTCTCGCAGGATCACCCGGCGGCCCTGAACGCGCGCGCGATGATGCTTGCCCAGGGTATCGGCGGGGCGCAGGAGCCGCAGCTTGCCGTGGCGATGCTGCGCCGGGCCCATGATCTGGGCAGCGTCGAAGCCACTGCCAACCTTGCAGACATGCTCTTGCGCGGTGAGGGTGTGCCGCGCGACACCGCTGCCGCGCTGGTTCTGTTGCGCCAGGCATCGGCGCGCGGCAGCGGCCGGGCCACGGGACTGCTGGGCGAATTGTACGACACCGGCATTGAAGTGCAGCAGGACAGCGTCGCGGCCTTCGCGCTCTATACTCTTGCCGCCCAGCAGGGCGACAGCGCCTCTGGCTGGCGGCTGTTCGAGATTCTGGTCGATCCGACCGGGCCGCGCCACGACCCCGGGCGTGCCCTCGCCTGGTGTTTGTGGGCCCATTCACGGACGACTGGAAACGGAGAACCGACACGCGCCGGTGCGCTCGTGCCCGCGTCGGCAATATTGGCCGGGGAAAGCGACGGACTTCCCGCCGAATGCACTGAGGCAGCGGCCCTGCTTACGCCGGATGCCTATACGTCGGCCCGCACCCTGTCACTGCGTCTTACGCAGTAAACCTGACCTTGCCGATATACGGCAGGTTGCGGTCGCGCTGCGCGTAGTCGATGCCGTAGCCGACGACGAATTCGTCGGGAATTTCGAAACCTGTCCATGTGGCGCGCACGTTCACCTCGCGGCGGGACGGCTTGTCCAGCAGGGCAATTGTTTCCAGACGTGCCGGGCCGCGCGATCCCAACAGCTGGATCACATGGTGAAGGGTGAATCCGGTATCGACGATATCCTCGACCACCAGCACGTCGCGCCCGGAAATCTCTCCGCGCAGATCCTTCAGTATCCGCACCTCACGGCTTGACTGGATCGCGTCGCCATAGCTGGATGCCTCAAGAAAATCGACTTCCACGCTCAGGTCCAGTTCGCGCACCAGATCGGCGATGAACACGAAGGACCCGCGCAGCAATCCCACCACGACCAGCTTTTCGGTGCCCTCGAAATGTCGCTCGATCTGTCTTGCCAAAGTCTCGATCCGCGCCGCTATGGCCTTTGCCGATATCAGCTTTTCGATAGCATACGGTCGCTGTGCCATCCCGCCCCTCTTGATTTCCGGCGTCCCATGGTCGACATCGGCAGGGACCTGAAGCAGACTGATAGGCCATGCCGCAACATCACGAAACCCGCAAGCTGCCGCATACCGCGCAACAGATGTACGATCTAGTTGCCGATGTTGAGAGCTATCCTCAGTTCCTGCCGTGGTGCGCCGCCGCAAGGATCATCCGCACCGAACCCGTCGATGGCGGAGAGGTGATCGAGGCCGATCTGGTGATATCCTTCAAGGTATTTCGCGAAACCTTCGGGTCGCGTGTCACGCTCTGGCCCGGTGACATGAAGATCGACACCGAATATCTAGACGGGCCGTTCCGCCACATGATCTCGAACTGGGTATTCCGCGACATGAACGACGGATGCGAGGTGGAATTCTTCGTCGATTTCGAATTTCGCAACCGGATGTTGCAGGCGGCGGCGGGAATGTTCTTCAACGACGCGATGCAGCGCATCGTCCGCGCCTTCGAACGCCGCGCCGTCGCGTTGCACGGCAAGGGGCAGGGCTAGGTCGCCGTCTCGCCGATCGTTGGCCTGATAAGTGTAGCCACGGGTTCGATTTGGTTTCGCACTTCCCGGGCCGTAACACGCTGGCGACCTGTTGCGCTGCTCGCAGGCAACATGTTTGAACTGTCCGACTTCAGCGCCTGTGGGTGCTGATGGGGCACCTTGATGAAAGAGTGTTGCCGACTCGTCGTAGCGACCGGGAAGTGTGACATCTGACAGACAGCCAGAAGCCCAGGAGGAAGGATCGTCAAGGGTGTCAGACGGGCGACGTGCAGACAGTAATCATCCGAGGAGAAGATCGGAATCGTCGTGGACGGCCCGCGTGGCGAGGACGGCATTGCCGAGCTGTGCCGCCGAAAAGGCATATGGCGGTGTGGAGTGCCCCCATCGAGTGGTCCGGGATGAATGTCGGTGCATGGCCGGCCTCTGGTCTGTCGGCACGATGCTTTCGGGCGCTGACGGCCGGTATCCCGGAGCGCTGTGCGGTCTTGGCGTTGCAGCGGTGCCGCCGTCTCCCGATCGGGATCCGGGCCTCGCGCAGCGTGCAGAAGAAATCGCCGACAGAAAAGTCGGCCTTATGTATCAAACGCACCAACAATCCAGCTGAACCCTGCGCCCATGTCAACTACAATGGGGGATGGAACTTGTCATTCAGACGCTGACCCGCAAGCGCACTGAAATCCTTGGTACAATCAAGAAGCACGAAGCCCAGATCGCGCGGGCCAAGCATGATCTGGCGCACGTCAACGCGACTATCCGGCTCTTGCAAGGGCCGGATGCCAGCCGTGCATACATCGTGTCGCAAGGGTTCTTTGCAAAGGGCGAGATTGCCGGGATATGCCTGCGCCACCTCGTGGACGGGCCGCTGTACACCCGCGAACTTGCGGAGCGTGTGATGTGCGAGAAGGGTCCGGACGCGTCAGACACGCCCCTGCGCAACTCGGTGGTGTACAAGGTGGTTCAGGCGCTGCGGCATTCTAAGCGGCGCAATGCAGTTCGGATGGTTGAGAAGCGCAAAGAGTTGTGCGTCTGGGGCAGTACGGATGGCTAAAACAATCTAGGAACATTCACGATACCCTAGCAGAAACATCCAATGAGTAGCACAACTTGTGAACCCTTACCCGACCCCAGAATAAACAAGCTGCCCCCAAGTCGGCGATCTCAGAGCCTCTGAGGCACTATATACGCTATTATGGATTGCAAAATCTGAGAAATAAATCGAGAATGCAAAATCCACAGCCTCCTGCAGGAGGTCTGTGGCTAAACCTAACGCCGCAGCGGGCGAAAGATTGCAGTCGAATAGTTTATCTCTCTCTGTCCTTTCATGTCAACCCGCTGCGGCCTCAAAGCCAAAGGGATTTTGGCATGAGAAAGGACAACAGAAGACCCAGCAGGCGCCTAACTCAAAACGATGCAAGAGATATTAGGCGTCGTTTGCGGGTTGGCGACATGCAAAGTCGGATCGCTGCTGACTACGATGTGAATATTTGTCGCATCAGTGAGATAAATACCGGCAAAAAACTCGCCAACATACACTAAGATCAGGGGGCTTCGGCCTCTTTTTCATTAAGCCGCCCGCTGCCAGTATCCTTTCCAGTTGCGCGACACGGGTGCACCCATCGCGTTGCTGACCACGATGTGCGCCAGCGTGCCGTTGTCGGTGCGGTTGTTGTCCTCAAGCCAAGCAGCGTGGTTCGCGTACTGATGCAGGTACTGCGGGCTGACATGGTGGTGCTGATCCGACACCATGCGACACAGGCGGCTGAAAGAGGTGGTTCGGTTTGTCTGAACAGGTTCCGGGCGTTTCTTAAGTGGTTTTCCGCCTTGGTTACGCCGCTGCCGCGTCTGGCAGTGGCTGACTGAAGTAGGCCTGATCGGGCGTTTTGCCGTCAAGCGATGAGTGAGG
>JBGTLJ010000015.1:0-7840 GCA_041744175.1 Oceaniglobus sp.
CCCCACCGCCCGCACCGGCGCCATCTCTTCAAATGAAGCCTGAAAGGAACCCCAATGCTTGATCCCATCGTCGGCCTGATTGGCCCCATTCTTCTGCCCACCCTGGTCACCATCCTGACCGCCCTGTTCGGCGTGATCGCCGCCGGGGCGAAACAGTACCTTGGCCAAAAAACCACGGATCTTCTGCGCAAGGCGCTGGACGAGGCGATGAACCGCAGCGTCGAGCAGGCGCTGGCCACCGGCAGCAACGATCCGGCGCGCGACGTCGTGGATTACATCAGGGACACCATGTCCGGCACGCTGAAGAAGCTGGGTGCCAGCCCCGACGATCTGCTGAAGCGCGCACGCGCCGAGGTTGTCAGCAAGAACCGCGCGCCTGCCCCCCTGCCGACGCAGCCCGTCCTGCGCGACTGACCCCAACCCCAGAGAAGGACAAGACCGATGGCTGAGAGCGACGTCTTCAACTATCCCGACTGGACTGCCGTTGTGACAGGGCCCGCCACGGTCACGATGACGCCGCTGTCCAGCCGTTCGCGGCCGTTCACCGGCGCCGCCGTGAGCTATTGCGAGCGCAACACATCGGCCACCCCGCCCTTTCCGTCGATGCACATGGTGCGCGCCCCCGACGAGCGCAGCATCGAGGTGTCGGACGGCATGGTGCTGCACGTCCGGTCCTTCGGCGACGATTTCGGAATGACCGTGACGGGGGGCGTCTGATGCGCATCCTTCCGGGGCATTCCCTGATCTTCGGGCTTCCGGGCATCTCGGCGACCCTTCCCGGCCTCGGCGACGATGGCGGCCTGATCAGCTCTGCGCGCATCGGCGAGACTGTCTATGCGTATTTCGCGCCGAGCCTGGTGACGTTCGCGAACTGGACGCTGGGCGGCGTAGACATTCCCGGGGCGACATCGCCGTCGTTCGGCACGTCGTCGCTGACGGCCGACGATCAGCTGGGCTGGCGCGGAACGGGTGTGATCGGTGGAGTCCCCGTCACCGTTGCGCCCATCGCGATCCGCCCGTCGCTTGATCCCGCATCTGTTACGGCGACCGGCGCGATTTCAGACATCACGGCCACCCTTGGCGGTGCGAATGTGACGCGGGAAACGCGCGACGCCTTCACCGTGTTCAACGGCGCGCCGGGCGACCTGACGATGAGCATCAGCCCGGCTTTGCCTTCGGGGTCCACATTCGACGCTGCGGGCCTGCTGACCTTTTCCCCGAACGCGGCCCTGAGCCAGACGTACACCGTCACCGCCACCGTGGGGGCCTCAAGCGCGACGGCCACCGTGGCGGTGACTGTCGCGACGGAAGTGCTCAAGCTGAACAACGGTCCCCGGCCTCTGAATGTCATCGCTGGCGTTGAGATATTTGTCGAAATTGCCGCAGTCGGGGGTGACGGTAATTTCACCTTCGCCGGTCCCGCTGGGTGGGCAATCGGCCCCGGCAATCCTGCCAACCCCAACAGCCGCCACGCGACAAAAACTCCCCTCGCCACAGAAACCGGCGTCGTCTTTACGGTCACCGATGGCCTCGGGGCAACGGCGTCAACGCCCAGCTTCACCATGTCCGTCAGCCCGGCGACGATCACGGTCGATCCCGAGCCGAGCGCGGCCGTGGTGGCGAACGACATCGGCCCCGTCATCGCCGGGACGACGCCATCCACCGCGCTGTCGCGGATCAAGCTGGCCAGCTACGGCACGTTTTCCAGCAACGGGGCCAGCCCGATCACGCGGCACCCGACGTTCGTTGATGCCCCTGACGGCAATGTCATCACGACACTGACAGCGGGCGTGGTCCTGCCCTATGTCCGCATCGAGTATCGGGCGACCAATGCGACGACGGCTGTTGTGAACGTCAACATCGCGGACATCACGGTGGCCGCAGCGCCGGGTGGCGGCGGTGGCCTTCTGCCTGAGTTTGACATCGCCGGGTTCCCGACCGGGTTCACCACAGGCAGCGATGGCACGACAGCCATAGTGGAGGTGCCCGGCGTCAAGGATGGTGGCGGCAACTATCCAAACGGCACCATCACGGTTGACGTTAATCGCCCCCTGCCAGCAGGCGCCCCTGCCACGACGCTGGGGACGCCCGGCGCGCTGGTTATGCGGGTGCCAGGATATGCGAACGAGGCTGGGATATTCTGGAAGATCGACGTGTCCGCCGACCCGGTCAATACGATCTATTCGTTCCCAATGGCAATATGGTTGGAAGCTATCTCCGCCAGCTACCAAGCCTATCCGTATATCGAGCATTGGAACACCCAGATCCGAGGACCGATTGGCGACCGCACGAAGCTGGACAGCACGATCCCCTCAAAGATAATCTCCAACGTGGCGCCCGGTTGGATTGTCAATCAGGTGGTCACGTTCTCTAAAGAGGAGGGGACCACAAACAGCATCTGGTTTCGCCTGCGCCTCACGCAATGGCAAAACGTCCGCATGTTTATCCACCACTTCTCGCCGCCGGGGGTTGTCGCGGCGCCGCCGACACAGTTCATCCCCACCGCCAGCGCCACAACCTTCAACATGGGCATCCCGCTGGCAAATCCGAACAGAACGGCAGAGACGCTTTCCGCCGCGCTTCCGGTCGGCAGCTATTACACGCCGCCGGATTACACGGGCCAGCCGCTGCCCTTCCTCGTCTCGTCCGCGGCCAGCCAGATTACCGATCTGGGCATCCAGTCCTATCAGGATACGAACGGGTTCTGGGCGAACGGCGCCATGCAAAACCTGTATGCGCTTGGCGTCTTTGGGGACCGCGGCTTTAACGACGCCATCACCCAGACCGCCATCGACGGGCTGAACACGCAATCGTCCAAGCTGGTCGGCGGCGTCCCCGTTCTGGTCAGTTCCTACCTCACGCCCTACAACCATCCGCTGAACAAAAACACCTATGCGAACGGGCCGGTCCCGATTGCCATCGGCGATGAATTCAGCATCTCGCAGTTCACGCGAAAGCCCAACGCCACGATCCTGGACCGGCCCACGATCGACGGGCACTTCCTGCTGAACGTGGTCAGTGAGGCGCCGCCGGTGGGCTCGCTGGCGCCCCCTGCGGCCCTTGCGGACAAGACGCCCATCCTGAACATGAACGACTACGATGACACTTGCTGGGCGAATGTCGATCCCGTTCCCGGGTTCCCGACGTTCGAGGAAGCACTGGCGAAGTATCATCCGGTCGGAATGCATCCGGGCTTCCTGTCCGACCAGCTTCGCGGCTTCGATGTTGCGAAGTCAGTCGGGACTGACGTGTACGGCGCGACGCAGATGCAGGAAATGATGGATCTGCTTTTGATCTGTCACTTCAACACGACGACCCTGGCGCAGCGCAAGCTGGCGTCATGGTACATCGGCATGCAGGCGGTCCAGATCTACGGGCCATACGCCAGAGGCGATTTCTTCTACGGCTGGGGTGCCGGAAACCATGGACCCAAGCACGGCCTTGTCTGGGCCGGCGCTTACATCTTCCGCAACCCGATCCTCTTTGCTGCGGCTGGCCAAATTCTCGGCAACGAGCTGGATCAGGTTCTGCTGTACCGTCAGGAGCATGTCGGCGGAAAAACGCGCTGGCCTTCGTCCCGGCCCAAGTTCGAGCAGCCCGTGTTGCAGGAAATGGTCGGAACGCCGTTCTTCCGTCTGGACGGCCGCGCCCCGGTCTATGGTTACGACAGCAGCAACAATGCCGAATATCACGCGCGTTCGTGGCAGGGACGGGCACCGGCCATGCTCGCGTTGCAGCTCATGAAGGGCGGCAGCGGTCAGCCGGACGGGCACCTTGCCTTCCACGGCAACACAGCCGCCACGCCGGACAGGGTTCATGCGACGCAGGCCCTCGATGTCTTCATGATGCGGAGCCGGTTCGAACACGCCAACCGCGCGAACCAGTGGCATATCGACTTCTACCACGCACACCGCGACAAGATCCCCGTGCCGCGCTGGACCGGCATCCTTCAACCGATGCCCATGATCCAGACGAACCCGAGCAACAGCCGGTTTTCTGCGGCGGCCGGGGGGATCAGCTACAACTACACGTCAGAGGCGACCTGCGCCAATCCGATTGCGCAGGGGATGGATTACTCGTCGTCCATCGACAACGTGTTCTTCTCTGCGCCGGTGCGTGGAGGTATCAGCGCGACAGTGCCGCGCCCGGTCATTCCGCTCTACAATCGGGCACGGTTCTACAACGCGAACGGCGAAGGCCCGTGGTCCTTCACCTTTGCGGAACGCCCGAGCGAGCCGAACGCATCGCTGAAAACGCCCACCGGAACACCAAGCGGGGCAACCGTCTGCGTTGAAAACCCGGCGATCATGCTGTCGAAGTATCCGCTGACCGGGCTGATCATCGCCGAGCCCATCACGACAAACTTCCCCTCCAATCAGGGCAATTTCCTGATCGGACTTGGTGACTGGCGCGGCAACCTTTCCGGCGGCTTCACGAAGCAGATCGAACGCAGCCTGGACGGCGGGGCGACCGTGAGCGCGACACCGTTCACGACAATCGACATGGCTGTGATCAGCTATCAGCGATCGACGGCTGACATAAACGTGCATCTGCGGGTCAAGATTTCGTGCAACGGCGTTGTGGCATACAGCCCTTGGGTTCTGATGCCCGCCCTTGAAACACTGCCTGCGGACGTGATCTTCCGTTCGCACTACGATGGCGAATACCCGCTGCGCTATCCGAACCATCTGGCGCTGGCACAGGCGAACAACAACCCCGCCAAGGGCACCCTGGTCCATAACCCCGAGTTGACATGGGGCGGTTCCGGTGCATCCAAGGGCGGGTTCTACCTCGACAAGAACGGGCAGTTTGCACTTTGCGCGGCTGGCTTTGAGGATCATATCGAAGGTCGGCAATATGAGATCGACGTGGATATTCCGGTCGATGTGACCGCTGTGTCCGGGAACGAATTGTGGGCCGCCAACGGCACGTTCCGCGTATCGAATAGCCCCACGGCAGGGACGGCAATCTCGCCGGGGACGGTTGAACTGACCATCGTGCCAAACTCGGTTTTTGATGAGGATGGAAACCGGACGGATTGGGTCTACCAGATCCGGGGCTACCGCTACATCGCCAACGCCACGACCATGTGGCACCGCATCTCTATCGGATCCGGTGGCGGCGGAATTGTCGGCGGCGATCCGGGCTTTTCGTTCACCGAGATCCGGCTTCTGCCTCTATGACGGCAGCCCCCGGGTTAACGCCCGGGGGTGCCGCCCTTTGAAATGCACTCTGGGATAAGTGGCATCACATAGTCACCATGAACATCGCCTCGACAGCGGCGGGTTCAGTCATTGCGAGAAACGCCAGCACGGCAATCAGCGCGGCGGCGGTCAGGATTGCGGAGAGCGTCATCGACGCGCCCGCCATAGAGCAAAGATCCCTGCCAGCATCAGCCACAGCGACGCAGGCAGAGGGACCGGGGTTACCGGGGTTTTCGGCAGTGAGGGCACTCTTGGGTTAGAGCTGTCCCATAGAAGTTGCACGGGTACTCCGCCACAGCATGACGGCGATCCTCCTCCGGCATTGTTGGTTCCTCGGGGCGCAAGCGATCCTCGCGCAGCAACCGTTCCATCGTGGAAAGCGGCCGCGAAGGTTTCCGCAGGGATCTCAGCCAGGCCAAGATCTTCATATGCAAGCTCCGTAAAAAGTTCCCCATCGGCATCATCGCACATCGGGGTATTGGTTTCCTTGCCCGGCAGGCTGTCACCCAGCACGAGGATGCACCGCGAGCCGGGGCCGACGCGGTAGATCGTGGCAAGGTCGCGGTCCACCACAGGCCAAAGTACAGTGGCCGCGCTGGCCGGGGCGGTGGTGGCCAGCAGAATGGCAAGGATCGCGTGTTTCACTTCTCACCCCATCCATAGGTATTGCGACCGATGTAGACGACGCCCAACGCGATCACGATCGAGCCGTGAACAACGCCAGCCGTTAAGCCGGTCATGGGGTCGGACAGCATGGCCACGACAAGGCCAACCCCGACGCATGGGATCACCAATATGCAGGCCAAAACGGCCAAGCAGAATGCCAGCCAGAGATTGCAGCGGAGGTTTGCGGAGAGCTTCATTCCGGCACCGCCTGTCCAAACGGGACATTCGCAAACCATTGAAATGGTTGATAGGAAAAAGCGGCACGGATATAGCTATGTCGTTGAAATGATAAACGCCGCTGGCGTCTTTTAATCAGTAGGTCTCGGGTTCGAACCCCGACGGGCTCACCATCCCGCACTTCAGGGATTAAAGATTCGCTTTGAACGGAGAGGTGATTTCTGCGGATCGATATCCCTCGTTGCGGCTATATCTCAAGGGCTCCGCAAGGGCCGATTCCAGCATTGTTCTCTGAGGGGCAAAACTGCCATTATGGTATATATTCCAATTTTTTGCGAGGAACAACAGGGCCTGTTCGCTAGCTTTGCCTAGGCGTGCCTGCGAAGGCGCTGCCGTCTCGGCCTGCTCAATCAGTCTGAGTTTGTGGCGTTTTTGCTTCTCATAGGCTCCGATTACAGACGGGCTGGAGGCATCCTTGATCCGGCTGGCCATCTTTTCGATCTGCTTGTCTGTCTCCACGAGCTGCGCTTCAATCGTGGCGCGCGGTGAATGAGCCTTTGCTGCGCATCTCCCAGATGTCTGCGAAGATCGCCTTGACGAGCCTTTGGAGCTGCGTGGCCGGCTGCAAAGAGCGCAGCAGGCTTTCCGCACCTTCTTGGATATCAACCTTGCGAACCAACTTCCGCTTGCAGCAGCAACCCGGCGTGTCACAGAGATGGCAGGGATGGAGCTGGCTCCAGCCCTTCGATCAGCATGAGGTCATGGGCTGATCGCAATCATCGCACAGGACGAAGCCACGCAGCGGAAAAGTCTTCGTCGATGTCCATGTGCGCCGGTACATTCGCTGGGCTTTTCAAGCGAGCTTGAATGCGCTCATGCGCAGCAAAGCTGATCAAGGCCTCAGGATTTCCCTGATTTTGAACCGCCCCGGGTTTACCGGAGAGTAAAACTCTCGAAAGGTGAGCCTCATGGCAGACAAGAAGCACAGCCCGAGCTGCACGGCAGGGTTCCGCGCGCGCGACGTTCACCCTTTCGACGACCATCGTTCCGATGACAGCAGCGACGGTGCCGCCTGCCGGGCAATTGCCTCGAAGCCGGGCCGTTCGTCTTTCAGCCTGCAAGACTGGTGTCGGCGCGCCACGCGTGATGCAGGCGAGGTGTCCGGAAGGCGAGCGAGGAGAAACCACGGATCGGGCGCTGGAGCATGAGAACCGTGAACTCAGGCAAGCCAACGAGATCCTGAAGAAGGCGCCAGCGTATTTAGAGGTGGTTTGGAGAATCTGAACAGCCGGGTTACGTGGACTTTCCGCGCAGCAGCGGCATGATTGCCGCGAGCGGGGAGAAGACGATGGCAAGACGACCACGCCGGAACCACGGCCCGGCATCCAAGGCGAAGGTGGCTCTGGCAGCGATCAGGGGCGGGAAGACCCCGATCGGGCTGGCGCAGGATTTCGACGTGCATCCGAACCCGATCAAGCAGTGGCGCGGTCAGCTTCTCGAGGGCGCGACCGGGGTTTTCGGAAAGGCGCCGAAAAAGGACGCGGAACCGGTGATCGACGTGAAGACCCTGAATGCGAAGATCGGAGAGCTGACGCTGGAGAATGATTTTTTGTCCGGCGCGCTCGGAAAGGCGGGTCTGTTGCCGAGCGCAAGAAGATGATCGATCCCGCGGCAAAGCTCAGCGTCAGCCGGCAGGCCATCGTGCTTGGGATCAGCCGAGGCAGCGTCTATTACCGGCCGCGCCCGGTGTCGGATGCTGATCTGAAGCTCATGCACCGGATCGACAGGCTGCA
>JBGTLJ010000016.1:0-4784 GCA_041744175.1 Oceaniglobus sp.
ATAGACATCGCCGCCCACCGCCGCCGGGGCGGCGCCGTGATCGGCATCTGTGGCGGCTATCAGATGCTGGGCCGCGAGATTATCGACGATGGGGGGATCGAGGGACCGCCGGGCCGGGTGCCGGGGCTGGGCCTGCTCGACGTGTCGACCCGGATGCAGCCCGCCAAACGGCTGGCTCTGACGCAGGCACGGGATCTTGACAGCGGCGAGTCGGTCCGGGGCTATGAGATCCATCTGGGCCTGACCGAAGGCCCGGATTGCGCGCGCCCCTGGCTTGACATCGACGGGCGGCCTGAGGGGGCGGTGTCACCGGACGGGCGGGTGCGCGGGTGTTATCTGCACGGGTTGTTCGCCGATGACGGGTTCCGCAACGCCAGCCTGCGCCGTCTTGGGGCAACGCCGGGCGATGTGCGTTATGACGACTTGGTGGAGAAAACGCTGAACGCGCTGGCGGCGCATCTGGAACGCCACATGGACATCGACCTGCTGCTGCGTCTGGCAAGGCCGGTTGCCTGACGGAATGCGGTCGCCGCGTTGCGGCCCGATGGGGATGCGGCGCGGATAGCATGGGCCCGGCCTTTGCCGGAACTGCCCTGCCGGTCTTTGAAACGGGGCTCCTCGCATTCCCTGCCTCCGGCAATGCACCGTCCGGACAGGCGACAGGCCAAAATGCCCTTGAACCATGTTCGATCCCACGGTTCCGGTCAGGCATGCTGAAAGGATCCGGCCGCGCCCGACATGCGGTCGAAACGCGGCGCTGCTCCCAAAGGCAACCTGCACTTACAGGTCGCGGGCATGGCAACAAAGGGGCGCGACCGCGGATCTCGCGAAGGAGCGGTGCTAGTCGGTGTCGCGGGCATCGCGGGCAGAAATCGCGTGTGCGATTTCGCGCCGCACCATCTTGCGCACGTTGCGGGTGATCCGTTCGCCAAGGGCACCTTGCAGCTCTTCGCGCACGATCTCGGATACCAGATCGCGCAGGTCGTCGGCGTCCACCGTCGCGCCCGCATCCGAAAAGGCGAATTCGTTCGCGCCAACGCGCAGTCCGTCGCCCGATCCCCGCGCGCCCTGCTGCATGTTTTCAGCCTCGCTCTGCGGTCCCTGCGATGGGCCGGGACCGCGACCGACCGTGCGCGGATCGTCTTCGTCACCTGAGGACCCCGCGCCCAGAGCCACCTCGAGTTCGGCGATGCGGCGTTCCAGAAGCGCCGTATACTCTTCGTCCGACGGCGCCGCAGCCGACGCAGCATCGCTTCGGGGCGGGCCGGAGTTGCTGTCGTCCGGCCCTGCCGCCCCGGCCCCATCCGATCCACCGTCGTCGATCCGGTAGGCGGGCGTCAGGATCAGCCGGGTGTCGGGCGCCGACTGTACCGCCGCGTCCGCCGTACCGAAGCCGGTTCCCTGCGCGTCCGCGCTCTGTTGTTGATCGTTGGCTTCCGCCCTGCCCCTCTGGCGCACCGATGCCAGCACATCTTCGATTTCGACGTTCGAACCGGATTCTGTCATGATCACCTGTCTCCGTCTGCCCGACGTCCATTGTAGTCGCGCGGCAGCCGCGGAACAAACAGTTAAACTTCGGGGCCGTAAGTCAGTTGATGCAGCGCCTGTCGAGGATCGGCCTAATTCTTGCCCAGCGACCTCAGCACCCGGTCCAGTCTTTCGCCCTGCGGACTGACGAAACGGGTTGGTGCGTCACGCACCGCGTTGTAATAAGCCGCCGGATCGTAGGTGACGATCCCGAGGTTCAGATGATCGACGGTGAGCAGGCCCATGGCCGACAGCAGGGTATATACGGCCTGTTCGCTTTCGGTCTGGGCAGAAATCTGGCTGGCGCGCGCATCCAGCAGTTCCTGTTCGGCATTCAGCACGTCCAGCGTTGTGCGCGCACCCAACGTCGCCTCTTCCTGAAAGCCGCGAAACGCGACGGTGGCGGCACGGACCTGTTCGGCGCTCGCCGTCAGCTGGGCGCGTGACACCGCGATGATCGCCCATGCGTTGCCGACGTTCTGTTGCACCAGATGGAGAACCGAATGCAGGTTGGCCCGCTGGGCGTCGCGGCGGGCCTGACCCTGGCGCACCAGAGAACTGAGCGCACCGCCCTGGTAGATCGGGCCGCTGAGGCGCAGGCCGATGGACGAGGTGTTGTCGAGGTTTTCGTTGAATTCAAGGCTGCCGCGCAGCGACAGGGTCGGCTTCATCGCGGCCTGGGCACGAATGATGTTCAGTTCCGCGACCGTCACCAGCCGCATCGCACGCCGAATGTCAGGGTGGGTCTGGCGCGCGATCACGCGCGCCGCCTCAAGCGAATCCGCAATCATCGGCGGAGGTGGCGGCGGGCTTAGGTCACCCGGATAGCGGCCCACAGCCTGGAGGTACTGTTCGCGGGCCTGTTCGAGGTTGCCCAGGGCAAGGGCAAGACCGGCACGCGACCCGGCAAGCCGGGATTCGGCAATCGCGACATCGGTGCGCGTCACCTCGCCGACCTCGAAACGGTCGCGGGCGGCCATCAGTTCGCGGTCAAGCAGACGCAGGTTGTTCTCGCGCAGGTTCACCTGTGCCTCTGCATTGCGCACGTCGAGATAGGCCATGACCGCACTCAGAAGAACGTTCTGCTCGACACCGATCAACGCCTCTCGGGTCGCGAGAACCGTCTCCTTCGCGGCCTCTATCTCGGTACGGGCTGCCCCGAAATCATAGAGCAGCTGATCAAGCGAAACCGACAGGCTGCTGACCAGGTCTTCGGCCCGGGTTATGCGGTTGTTGGAATAATTGCTTGCGGCCAGATAGCTCAGCACCGGGCGCAACGTGGCCACGGCCTGGACCACATCCTCGTCCGCGGCACGCAGGGTGGCGCGGTTCTGTTCCAGAAGCCCGCTGTGGCGATAGGCGCTGATCAGTGCGTCGGTCAGCGTTTCGGCGCGCGCCGCCGCTGGGGCGAACGCGGTTCCCGCAAGGGTCAGTGCCGCACACAGGGCGACGACAGGTATCCGGATCATGATCATTGTTGCATCTCTCGTCAAAACGTGGGCACGACGGCGGCGCTCAGAACTGGAACGCAGGGGCACGGTCGAACCCCGGCAGAACGGGGGCCGTCGCGTCGAAGGCAACGCGCCAGCTTGTCGCGCCGCCGATCCGGTATCCGACCCGGCACTGCCCCAGCACACCGTCCATGAACAGACAGACGATCCGCCCACCGTCGCAAAGCTGATCCAGCAGCGCGTCGGGGATCCGCTGCACGGCGCCCTGCACGAAGATCACGTCGTAGGGCCCGTGGCGCGCGGCGCCTTCGGCCAGCGCCGATTCGACCACGACCGCGTTGTCGCAATTGCCGTCGCTCAGGTTGGATGCCGCCTCTTTCGCCATGATCGCGTCCTCCTCGACGGCGACCACGGCCTCAGCCAGTCGGGACAGCACAGCGGTGGAATAGCCGTGGGCACAGCCGATATCGAGCACGACCTCGCCCGGCTGCACGTTCGCCGCATCCAGCATCTTGGCGAAGGTGCGCGGCTCTAGGATGACGCGCCCCCTGCCGACCACGATATTCTCGCCCACATAGGCGGCCTCGCGCTGCGCTGCGGGCACGAAATCCTCGCGCGCGACCCGAAGCATCGCGTCGATGATCGGAAACTTGGTGACATCGGCGGGGCGGACCTGGTTGTCCACCATGGTGGTGCGGCGCCGTGCGAAGTCGGTCATGGACTAAACTTATCCGTTCAGAATGCGTCTTGCAAAGACCTGACACGTTTGGTGTGCCCGGGCAACAGGCTGATCGCCCGAACGTCCCGCCGCCACCCTTGCCAGCTCTGCAGTGATGTTATAGAGCAACGCAGCCGGATCCGGCGCGCAGGGCGAGTTGGCGGAGTGGTTACGCAGCGGATTGCAAATCCGTGTACAGGAGTTCGATTCTCCTACTCGCCTCCAAATCGTTTCAAACACTTAGACATCTCCTCTCTTGCACTTATGGCCAGCGTTTACAGTTTGGGCCGTCCGGCGCTGCTTTTCCACGCCAGCAGGTCGAGCACTTCGGCGCTTTCGGCAGGCGAAACGGCGGCATCGTGTTCGATCGCAGAAGCCGCATAGCGGAGCGACCAGCCCATGTGGTTGGCGATTTGGTTTAGCGCCAGGCCAGCCCTGTGCAGCCGCGTGGCCGCCGTCCCGCGTGTATCTTGCAATCGAAGCGACGGATCTGGTGCGTCATGTATTCAGCGGCGCAACTGCGCTGCACCTTCTGAGAAAAGGCGACGAAGAACGCCGGGTCGGTCGGCTCGCGTTCCGCCGAGGTCCAGGAAACCGGTCCGCCAAGCCAGGCATAGAAGTGGGAGCGAACACCGTCTTTGACCTTGCGGCGAATACGATGAATGCCCATTGGGAGCCTACTGGGTGGCACGACGTGCCCTCCGCTGGGCAACGAGGTCGACTTCCTGCTGCGGCAGATTTGTAGCCGACGGGATATTCTGCGTCGCATCGGGGCGGAGGCGAACGTGTTTGGTGTCGAAGTAGTGTGGGTTCCGCCGCGCTGGGCGGATGCCAAGTTCGCGGCAGAAGTTTCGAAAGGCATCGTTTGGCCCCGCATAGCCGAAGCGCTCGGCCAGTTTGTTGATTTCCACCCAGAAGTGACCCGGGTTTCCCCTCGAGAACTGGCCCTGTTGCACAAATCAGCTGACGGACAAGGCTCCCCTTTCCCCAGACGGATTCATCCCACTGTCTTTGTGACAGGGATGCCAAGGGCGGTGTATCCGTTCAGGATTGCGATGCGCACCTGAGCCTCCGCTGCCTGGCGGTCG
>JBGTLJ010000017.1:0-10156 GCA_041744175.1 Oceaniglobus sp.
GCGAATCGCCCGGGCCGATGTCCTGAAACCCGCGCTGACCTCCACCATGAGTGTCACCGCGATGATCTTTGCCACGATCCTGGCCGCCAGCATCTTTTCGCTGGTTTTTGTGGGCTTGGGCGGCGATGCCCGGGTGGAACAGATCCTGCAATCCATGCCGGGCGGGCCGACCGGCGCGCTGATCTTCTGCCTCGGGCTGATCTTCGTGCTGGGGTTCTTCCTCGATTTCGTGGAGATCACCGTGATCCTGCTGCCGCTGATCGCGCCGGTGCTGATCCTGATGGGCCACGATCCGGTCTGGCTGGCGGTGCTGATCGCGGTGAACCTGCAAACCTCGTTCCTCACACCGCCCTTCGGATTCTCGCTGTTCTACCTTCGCGGCGCGGCCCCGCCGGAAATCACCACCGGGATGATCTATGCCGGGGTGGCGCCGTTCATCGGCCTGCAGATCCTCGGCATCGGCGTGATCGGCGCGCTGCCGTCGATTGCCACATGGCTGCCGTCGGTGCTGTTCTGACTGACGACCCCGGCGCATCAGTGCCGGGGCGTTTCCAGCGGCACGCCTTGCGGCGCCTTGCCCCATTTTTCATGGCCCGCCATGCCGCCAGAGACCTCTTCGGTCGATTCGTCCGTCAGATCCTCTGGCAGGACCAGGTTCAGCACGATGGCGATGAAAGCCGACGGCAGAAGACCCGAAACCATCAGGACCTCGGCCCAGTCGGGAAGGTACTGTACCGCGTCCGGCTCAAGCTGGAGGCCAAGGCCGACAGACAGCGCGACAGCAAAGATCACCATGTTGCGCCGGTTCCAGTCAACATCCGACAGCATCGAGATACCGGCGGCAACCACCATTCCGAACATGACGATCACGCCGCCGCCCAGAACCTCTATCGGGATGGTGCGGATCACCGATCCCACCTTCGGCACCAGACCGCAGATGATCAGGAACACCGCGCCACAGGTCACGACATGTCGCGACATCACGCCGGTCATGGCGATCAGCCCGACATTCTGGCTGAACGAGGTGTTGGGAAATCCGCCGAACACCCCGGCAATCGCCGTCCCGAGCCCGTCGGCATAGGTCGCGCCCTGGATCTCTGCATCGGTGGCCTCGCGGCCTGCGCCGCCCTTGGTGATGCCTGACACATCGCCCACGGTTTCCACCGCGGAAACGAACGCCATCAGACAGAACCCGATGATCGCGGCGACGGAGAATTCAAAGCCGTACTTGAACGGCTGCGGCAGGGAAAACCACGCCGCATTGTTCCAGCTGGCGGCAACACCGAAATCGCCCCCGAACGACAGCATTCCCGACGCCAGCGCAAAGATGTAGCCGACGATCAGCCCGATCAGCACGGCCGAAATCGCCAGCATTCCCCGGGCGAAAAATTTCAGCCCCAGCGTTACGAGTATTACGACGATCGCGGCCGTCCAGTTCAGCAGGCTGCCGAATTCCGGGGTTCCAATGGCGGGTACGCCGCCTGCGGCATACTGGATCCCGACCCGGACAAGGGCCAGACCGATCATCGTCACGATCAGCCCGGTGACCAGCGGCGGCAGGGCAAAGCGGATCTTCTTGATGAACGTGCCGATCAGGGCGTGAAATATCCCGCCGACGACGACGCCGGTGAACAGGGCCGCCAGCGCGTCGACACCCTTTCCCGCCACCAGCGGGATCATGATGGGCAGGAACGCGAACGACGTTCCCTGCACGATGGGCAGCGCCGCACCGACCGGACCGATGGTGACGGTCTGCAACAGCGTCGCGATCCCGGCAAACAGCATCGACATCTGTATCAGATAGAGAAGTTCGGGAAAATCGGGCGATCCCGATCCGAACCCGAACCCCGCCGCCCCCGCGACGATGATCGCGGGCGTGACGTTCGACACGAACATCGCAAGGACGTGCTGGATGCCCAGAGGGATGGCCTTCCAGAGCGGCGGAGTGAAATTCGGATCGCGCAACTGCTCGGGCGTTCCGATCAGGGTATCGGCCATCGTTTGGTTCCTCTTCTTGTTCCGGGGGCCGCGTGAACGCAGCGACACCCTATGTTGATGCGGCGATTGTCCAGGGGCGGTCGAGCCGGTGTTCTTCAAGGTTCGGCCCATCACCGATCCGGTCGATGACCGCAAAGATACCGGGGGCAGACAGCGGGGTCAGGACCCCGTGCCATGTGCCGCGATGGATATTGACGGCCTGGCCCGGTGCCGCATGGAAAGCCAGCGGCACCGCCTCGCAATCGGGCGCGACGATGACCAGCCACGGGTTGCGATGCAGCGGGACGAAGGTCTGGGACCCCGAAGGGTGCCGTTCCAGAAGATCGAGGATATAGGGAAGTGCGCGCGGCGAAGCGTCGAACAGACTGATCCCGGCGCGCCCGTCAGTGAAATCAAGACGGGCAAGATCGTGATAGCGACCGCACAGACCGGCATTGATCATCCTGTCGGGGGTGCCGGAAATCTCAAGCACGTCTCCGAACGGGGCAAAGGCAGCCGCAGTCAGGGGCCGGATCGTGACCGTGCGCTTCACGGCAACATGGCCTTCAGCCGGTGCAGGGCGATGCGTTCGACCTGTCGGCAGGCCTCGGCGAACTCGGTGTCGCGATCCTGTTCGATACGGCGCTGAAACGCGGCAAGGATACCAGCCTTGTCGTGATCGCGTACGGCAATGACAAAGGGAAACCCGAAGCGGGCCACATAGGCGTCGTTCAGGTCGCTGAACGTGGCGCGTTCGGCGTCGCTCAGCATGTCGAGACCGGCGCCAGCCTGTTCGGCGGTGGATTCTGGGGTCAGCCGACCCGCCGCTGCCAGCTTGCCGGCAAGACTGGGATGGGCGTTCAGAACATCAAGGCGGCGGGCGTCATCGGCGCTGCGGAACACCCGCGCCAGAGCGTTGTGCAGTCCCGCGGCCGTGTCGTGGCCCCTGCCAAGCTCGGCGGAATGGGCGGCCTTGGCGATCCACGGCGAATGCTCGAAGATCGAGCCAAATCGCGCGACGAACGTGTTGCAGTCCATCGTGCTCGGGCGTTCTCGCCGCACATGGGGGTGAAATCCGGCCCAGTGATCGGCAATTTGCGCGCGGGTTGCCGCCCAGACGCCGTCGTGACCGGCAACATGTTCCAGGAACCGGGCAAGTGCCGCCGCGCGTCCCGGACGCCCGGCCAGACGGCAATGCAGACCGATGCTCATCATCCTGGGGGCACCACCGGCACCTTCGGCATAAAGCGTGTCGAAACTGTCGCGAAGATAGGAGAAGAACTGGTCGCCCGAGTTGAACCCTTGCGGCGTGGCGAAACGCATGTCGTTGCAATCAAGCGTATAGGGAACGATCAGCTGGTCATGGGCACCGTGTTCCTCCCAATAGGGCAGATCGTCGGCATAGGCGTCGGCCACATAGGCGAAATCCCCGGTTTCGGCAGCAAGCCGGATGGTGTTGACCGATGACCTGCCGCAATACCAGCCGCGCGGCGGGCTGCCGGTGACCTGCGTATACAGCGCCACCGCCTCGGCCATTGCGGCGCGTTCATCCTGTTCGGCCATGTCCTTGTGTTCGATCCACTTCAGCCCATGACACGCGATCTCCCAGTTGGCCGCGACCATCGCCGCCACCTGCGCGGGCGAGCGGGCAAGTGCCGTGGCAACGCCGAAAACCGTGACGGGCAAGCCGTTCAGCATCCGGTGCAGCCGCCAGAATCCGGCACGGGCCCCATATTCGTAGATCGATTCCATGTTGGCGTGGCGCTGGCCCTGCCAGGGCGCCGCGCCAACGATTTCCGAAAGGAACGCTTCGGATGCGGCATCGCCGTGCAAAATGCAGTTTTCACCGCCTTCCTCGTAGTTCACCACGATCTGCAGGGCGATCCGGGCCGGACCGGTCCCGTCGACATCGGGCCATTTCGGATCCGGCGGAGTCGCTCCGTAGCCCTGAAGGTCCCTTGGATAGCGGTTCATGGTTCGCTCCTTGATCTGCATCCCGCCCGAAAGCATCCTTGCAAGACTGTGCCTTCATAGGGCCATTGAAGCGTCGGGATTATCAAGAAAAACGAAAAGCACTCATGGAACGGGTTGCGGTTCCGCTCGGCCTTCAAAGATGGTCAGTCTGTGTGGAGCAACGAAAGGACGCAGGATGCCCGGATTTCTGACCACCCACGTACTGGACACGGCTCTCGGTCGTCCGGCCGCAGGGATCGAAATCGATCTGTATCGGCTTGATGGCGACACCCGCGTCCATCTGCACCGGCTTTTGACCAACGCTGACGGACGCACGGACAAACCGATCCTGCCGGAGTCAGAGTTTGCGCCCGGCACCTACGAACTGCTGTTCCATGCAGGCCACTATCTGGACGCTTGCGGAATTTCAGGTGAACGCCCGAGATTTCTCGATACGATCCCGCTGCGCTTTGGCATGTCGGACCCGTCTCACTATCATGTTCCGCTGCTGCTGTCGCCGTTCGGATACTCTACCTATCGCGGCAGTTAGGACGATCTGCCCGCCAGGATCATCGGCCCCATCCGGGTGATCATGAACTCCATGAACAGCCGCGCCTTCGGGTCCTGATGGCGGCGATGGGCATAAAGGCAGGCCATCTGGACGGGCAGGGGTGGCGTATCCTGCGCCACTTCGACCAAAGCGCCGCTGTCCAGATGGCGGGCAATCTCGAACACCGGTTTCATCGCGATGCCCGCGCCCGCAATCGCCCAGTCGGTAAGCACGTCGCCATCGTCGGATTCGAACTGCCCGCGCACCGCGAAACGCAAGGGGCCGTCGGATGTCTGAAGCTCCCACTGGAATTCGGTCGCACCGGGATAGCGCAGGCTCAGGCAGACGTGTTGGCCGCGGTCGATGTCCGACCCTGACCTGGGGTTCCCATGGCGCGCGATGTAGTCCGGACTTGCGCAAAGCACCCTTGGGCAATCGGCGATCTTTCTGATCCGCAGGTTCGAATCCTCCGGTCGGCCAAGAAAGAACACGATGTCCAGCCCTTCGCCGGTCAGATCTATCCGCCGGTCGCTGAGCCGCAGGCGTACGTTCACCTCGGGATATATCGAACCGAACTCGGGGATGTGCGCAGCGATCAGCCGACGACCGACCCCCAGCGGCGCGGCGATATGCAGGGTCCCGCGCGGGGTGTCGGTGATGTTGGCGACGCCGGCCTCTGCTTCCTCTACGGAAACGATGATCGCGCAGGCGCCTTCGTAGAAAATGCGCCCCTGTTCCGTCGGTGAAAGGTTGCGGGTCGTGCGCTGGAAAAGCCGCACCCCCAGATGCTGTTCAAGCTGCGTCATCCGGGCCGATGTCACGGCAGGCGAAATGCGCAGATCGCGTGCCGCCGCCGACATGCTGCCCAATTCGTAGATCCTGACGAAGGTACGGATATTGTCGAGATATGACATTATGCGGATATTTTTGACGTTGCTTGTGAGATGCCCAGCATAGTCGAACGGTTCTGGCAAGGATACACCGGCGCCAACAGGACAAAGGAGCACGTCAATGTACGATCTTGCCATCATGTGGGACTGGTTCGCCTTCGCCGTCCGCTGGCTGCACGTCATAACCGCCATCGCGTGGATCGGCTCTTCCTTCTATTTCATCGCGCTGGACCTGGGGCTGAACCGTGCCATCGCCGGGCCTGCGGATGGCGAGGAATGGCAGGTCCACGGCGGTGGATTCTACCACATCCAGAAATATCTGGTGGCGCCCGACGCGATGCCGGAACACCTGACCTGGTTCAAATGGGAAAGCTACTGGACATGGATATCCGGTGCGGCGTTGCTGGCGATCGTCTACTGGGTCGGGGCCGAACTTTACCTGATCGACCCCGCAAAGGCCGATCTGTCGATCTGGCAGGGCATTATCGTTTCGGCGGGTTCGCTGACCATCGGCTGGATCCTCTACGATTTCCTCTGCAAATCGCCGATGGGCAATCATCCGACCGCCCTGATGCTGCTGCTGTTCGCGATCCTCGTCGTGATGTCCTGGGGCTACGATCAGGTTTTCACCGGACGCGCGGCGCTGCTGCACCTCGGGGCGTTCACCGCCACCATCATGACGGCCAACGTGTTCTTCATCATCATGCCGAACCAGCGGATCGTGGTCGGCGACCTGAAGGCCGGGCGGGTGCCGGATGCGAAATACGGCAAGATCGCCAAGCTACGCAGCACCCACAACAACTACCTGACGCTGCCGGTGCTGTTCCTGATGCTGTCCAACCACTATCCGCTGGCATTCGCCACCGAATACAGCTGGATCATCGCCGCACTGGTGTTTCTGATCGGCGTCAGTATCCGGCATTATTTCAATACGATGCACATGCGCGGGCCCGCGCAGACCTGGACGTGGCCGGTCACCGTCGTGCTGTTCATCGCTCTGGCATGGCTGTCCACCGCCAACACATGGGACGGCGACTATGAGGCGCTCGAGGCGCAACCCCTGACCGACCGGGAACAGGTCTTTGCCTCTGCGCCGGGCTTTGCGGACGTCGAGAACATCGTCCTTGGCCGCTGTTCCATGTGCCACGCCCGCGAACCTGGATGGGACGGCATGTACCGCGCCCCCAAGGGCGTCCATCTGGAAACGGCCAAGGACATCGCACAACATGCCCGCCAGATCTATCTTCAGGCCGGGGTTTCCCATGCAATGCCGCCGGCCAATATCACCGGCCTGCCCGATGAGGATCGCGCACGGATCGTACGATGGTACCGCGGCGCGAGAGCTGTCGATCTGGCGGCGATATCGCAAACACGATAATGCCCCTGATCCCGGCGCCCGTGTGTCGTTCGTGGATCCCGGGAGGGCGACAGGGGATCTGTTCCCTCCCGCGCATTCATATCCCAAACCTTCAATTTCTGAACATGTCACCCTGGTCGGGCGCCGTGACGGGCGCGAGCCCCAGATGCGACCAGGCCTTTTTCGCCAGCATACGGCCGCGCGGAGTGCGCTGGATAAGCCCCTGCTGAAGAAGGTAGGGTTCGATCACCTCTTCCAGCGCATCGCGGGACTCTGAAAGCGCCGCCGACAGTGTCTCTGCACCCACCGGACCCCCCTGATAGCTTTCTGCAATCAGCGAAAGATAGCGCCGGTCAGCCCCGTCCAGTCCCAGATGATCGACCCCCAGGCGGCGCAGCGCACTGTCGGCAATGCTGTGGGTCAGCGTGCCGTCGCCCTCGACCAACGCGAAATCCACCACGCGGCGCAGCAGACGGCCGGCGATCCGGGGCGTTCCGCGCGCACGTCTTGCAATCTCGCGGGCGCCCTCATCCTCGTACCGGATACCCAGAAGCCGCGCGCCGCGCGTGACGATTGCATGAAGCTCATCGACGCTGTAGAATTGCAGGCGGACGGGAATTCCGAACCGGTCGCGAAGCGGCGTGGTCAGCAGCCCCAGCCTCGTGGTGGCCCCCACCAGCGTGAACGGCTGCAATTCTATGCGCACGGTGCGTGCGGCCGGTCCTGCGCCGATCACGAGATCCAGTTCGAAATCCTCGAGTGCGGGGTAAAGCACCTCTTCCACCACCGGATTGAGACGGTGGATTTCATCGATGAAAAGCACATCCCGTGCCTCGAGATTCGTCAGGATTGCCGCAAGATCGCCGGGCCGGGCCAGCACCGGCCCGCTTGTCATGCGAAAATTGACCCCCAGTTCGCGGGCGATGATCTGCGCCAGTGTCGTTTTGCCCAGACCGGGCGGGCCATGGAACAGCGCGTGATCCATCGCCTGTTCGCGCATTCGGGCGCTTTCGATGAAGACACGCAGATTTGCGCGCGCCTCGGCCTGACCGATGAAGTCGTCAAGGCGCTGGGGGCGCAACGTGCGGTCCACGTCCTCGGGCAGATGTTCGGGTCGAAGCAACGGGTCGGGCGGTTCCATTCGCTAGCCCTTCGGCGCCAGCGTGCGCAATGCGGCGCGGATCAGGTCGCCCGTCTCGGCGTCGGGCACGGCGCACGCGGCTTCGGCCACTGCACGAGCGGCTTCGGAGGGTGCATAGCCCAGATTGGACAGTGCCGACAGTGCGTCGGCCCGGGCCGAAACTCCGGCTGTCGGATACGGCACCGGTTGAACCGGAGATGCTGCGCCGCCGGTGTCGATCACGTCGCCGGTGCCCATGGCCGGCAATGCGGCGCTGCGCATGGCCATGACGGCCGGCGCCTTTTCCTTCAATTCATTGACCACCCTCTGGGCGATCTTTGGGCCGACTCCCGGCGCCGATTTGACCGAATTCCAGTCGCCCAACGCAATCGCCCGTTCAATTCCGTCCGGGCCCAGTGCGCCGAGGATCGCCATCGAGGCCTTGGCGCCGATCCCCTGCACCGACATCAGCAGGCGGTGCCACTCTTTCTCCACAGGGGTGATGAACCCGAACAGCTGCAACAGATCCTCGCGAACCAGCAGATCGGTATAGAGTGCAACCGGTGAGCCGATTTCCGGCAATGCCATCGCCGTACGCTCCGAGACATGGACGATGTAGCCAACCCCGGCGACGTCGATCAGGACGTGGTCCGGTCCGCGGTGGTCAAGCCGCCCGGCAATCCGACCGATCATCTGCGTGCGCCCTCGATCGCATCCGCCAGTCGTGAAGAGGTCTGCTGGTGAAACACATGACAGATCGCGACGGCCAGTGCGTCGGCGGCATCGGCACCCTCGATCACGACACCGGCCAGTTGGACGCGCACCATGTGATCGACCTGGGTTTTGGCGGCATGACCCACGCCGACCACGGTCTTCTTCACGGTGTTCGGGGCATATTCGCCCACCGTCAGTCCAGCCATTGCCGGCACCAGCAGCGCGATCCCCCGGGCCTGCCCCAGTTTCAGCGTCGCGGCGCCGTCCTTGTTGACGAATGTCTTTTCGACCGCAGCCGTATCGGGGCGGTGCGATCGAAGAATTTCGGTCAGTTGAACGTACAACGACAACAGTCGTTCCGCCAGCGGAGCGCCCGGATCGGAAACGCAATGGCCGTTTGCGACATGGCGCAGACGCGGACCGTCCGCATCGATGACACCCCATCCCATGATCCTCAGTCCCGGATCGATCCCCAAAACGCGCATCCAAAGCCTTGTCTTTTCCGGTTTTTCGATTGTTAGCACGAAACGCGAACATTGGCCAAGCGCCTTGGTTTCCGAATTCTTGTCCATTTGAGGTTTCGAGAGATCGAATACGTCTTCAGATGAGCTGAAAGCGACATGCTTCAGATTGATTCTCATTTGATTAAGAATAGCTTAACAGCATATCCCGTCATGCAGGCGACGCATGAGAGACATGCGAAGACTCTCACTTGCGGGTTTTCGTTCCGCCTCCTATTTCAACTTTCAGGTCAACAATCACACTCGAACCTGAAAGAACGTACAATGTCCGTCCTCGACCATACCCGCAACTCCAACCGCGGTTTCGGCTCCATTCTGTCTGGCTTCGTGGCCTCGGTCGTCTCGTGGAACGACCAGCGGGTCACCCGAAACGCCCTGTCACTGCTGACTGACCGAGAGCTTGACGATATCGGCCTCGTTCGGGGCGATCTCGAGTCGCTCTGACAGAGTTATGACGAACTGCAGAAAGCAAAAGGCCGACCCGGGCATTCCCGTGGCTCATCCCGGGATATGGGACATGAAAGCCGGGAAACGTTCTGTTTCCCGGCTTTCAACATTCGGAACGGCAGATTTCTCGACGGAACACTTGCGATAGGATATTTGCCATTTAACGGATGCGCTTTCTCCATCCATTCCAATGGACGGCGCGGCGCAGCTTGAGGTCGAGAGCACTGCGCCCAAAGCGCCGTGTCCTAAACAATGGGCTACCGAGGGCCTTCGAGGCCCCGCCGCTCTCAATGTCGGCTATGCGGAGAGGCTGTGTGGAAACTCGATAGTCTCGTTGTCGACTTGAGTTTCGACGTTTGGGTGCCGTTTTGGCGTGAGTTCGTCATTTCGGCGGACACGATGGGTGTTGGGGTCGGATGCGGCCATCTGAGGCGAACCAATCAATTGCGCCGCACATTTCAGGGCGAACGGAGCCCCTTACAGGCTCTGTTGCACAAATCAGCTGACGGACAAGGCTCCCCTTTCCCCAGACGGATTCATCCCACTGTCTTTGTGACAGGGATGCCAAGGGCGGTGTATCCGTTCAGGATTGCGATGCGCACCTGAGCCTCCGCTGCCTGGCGGTCG
>JBGTLJ010000018.1:0-5069 GCA_041744175.1 Oceaniglobus sp.
GCGTTCTGGCGGCCACCGGCCTGCCGCTTCGTGCCCAGGCCACACCCGGCGGCATGCTGCGCCTCGGCCTTGCCGGGGCCAACACATCCGACAGCTGGGACGGTCGCACCCATTCCGATACGTTCATGGTGATGTGCGCCCACGGCTGCGTGTTCGACTGTCTGACAGAGGTGGCGGCCAACGGCGAACTGGTGGGTGAACTGGCCGAAAGCTGGGAGGCGACGCCAGACGCAAAGACCTGGACCTTCACGCTGCGCCAGGGGATCACGTTTCACAACGGCAAACCGTTCGGCGCCGACGATGTCATCGAATCCCTCAATCTGCATGTCGCCGAGGGCAGCAGATCCGCCGCCCGGCCCATCGTCGCCGCCATCGCCCAAATGAAGAAACTTGGCGAGCGACAAGTGCAGATGGTGCTGTCAGAGGCAAATGCGGATTTCCCGTTCCTGGTGTCGGACTACCACCTGCTGATGTACCCTGCGGGACAAATCGAAGAGGCCATCGCCACGGGGATCGGCACCGGCATGTACAGCGTGACATCCTTTGATCCCGGTGTCAGGTTTACCGGCAAACGTCTGGCGTCCCACTACAAGGACGGCTCGGCCGGTTGGTTCGACGAGGTCGAGGTGATAGCGGTCAACGATGCCTCGGCACGGATGAATGCGCTGATGACCGGTCAGGTCGATGCCGTGAACCGCGTCGATTTCAAGACCGAACCGCTGATGAAGATCAATCCGGCGGTGAAGATCTTCGAGGTCACGGGCAACCAGCATTTGACCTTCCCGATGTTCAACGACGTGGACCCATTTGCCGATATCAACGTACGCCGCGCGCTCAAGCACGGGCTGAACCGGCAGGAAATGGTCGACAAGATCCTCCAGGGCCACGGCGCGGTCGCCAACGACCATCCCATCGGCCCTGCGAACCAGTATTACGCTGCTGATCTGCAACAGAATTCCTATGACCCAGACAAGGCGAAGTTCTATCTGAAAGAGGTCGGCCTCGATGCGCTTTCGGTGGATCTGTCAGCCTCCAGCGCGGCTTTCGCCGGGGCCGTCGATGCTGCACAGCTTTATCAGGCGTCGGCCAAAGCCGCCGGGATCGACATCAACGTGGTGCAGGAACCTGCGGACGGTTACTGGGCGAAGGTCTGGCTGAAAAAGCCCTGGTGCGCCGGTTACTGGTCAGGCCGCGCCACCGAGGACTGGATGCTTTCCAGCGCGTACCAGCGGGGAGCGCCCTGGAACGACACACATTGGAGCGACGACCAGTTCCAGAGCATGCTGCTTGAAGCCCGCGCGACGCTGGAGTCGGAAAAGCGACGCGAACTGTACCATGAGATGCAGGCGATCCTGTCGACCGAAGGCTGCGCGGTGATTCCCATGTACGCCAACTTTGTTGATGCGCAGTCCACCAAGCTGACCAATTCCGGCACCATCGGCAATGTCTTTCAGATGGACGGTTCGCGCCTGATTGAACGCTGGTGGTTCGCCTGATCCCGCAAGCCCTATTATCGAACATGAACGCCCCTCACGTCGCGGGGCGTTCCATCGTCTTTTGGCCCTTGCACCGCCCTGCATTCCGGCCTACCTAGCGATTGCAGCGGCGCATCGGGGTCCATACCTGAAGGCTCCACCGAACGACGTGACGGGCCGCGCGCCCGTTTTTTTGTGTCCGTTGTTATGGTCGCCCTATTCGTTTCAGAGGTCTGAAATGTCCGACATGATCGCCAAAGCCACAATCGACCGCCGCCTCGCCGAGGTGATCACGCCTGTCATTGAGGGCATGGGATTCGAACTGGTGCGCGTGCGCTATATGGGCGGCAAGACACCGACGGTACAGATCATGGCCGACAGGCCGTCCGGCGGCATCGAGGTCGACGATTGTGCGCGCATTTCGACCGCCGTGTCGGTCCATCTCGACGTCGAGGATCCCATCGAAGAAGCCTACACTCTTGAGGTGTCCAGCCCGGGAATTGACAGGCCATTGACCCGGCTGAAGGATTTTGACGCCTGGGAAGGTTATGAGGCCAAGATCGAGACATCCGAAATGATCGACGGGCGCCGCCGGTTCAAGGGAATACTCGCGGGCATTGACGGCAACGAGATCCTGATCGAGATCGAGGAAGGCACCATCGGGCTGCAATTCGACTGGTTGTCGGATGCCAAGCTGGTGCTGACCGAAGATCTGATCCGCGACGTCCTTCGCACCCGCAAGGACGCAGGCCAGATCGACGAATCGCAGTTCGATGCTGTGGAAACCGTTCTGGACGACGAAGACGATGACACGGGCGACACTGCCCAAAGGGAGAATTGAGCAATGGCCATCACATCCGCCAACCAGCTTGAGCTGTTGCAGACCGCCGAGGCGGTCGCGCGTGAAAAGATGATCGACCCCGGACTGGTGGTCGAGGCGATGGAGGAATCTCTCGCCCGGGCGGCCAAGTCGCGCTACGGCAGCGAAATGGACATCCGCGTGTCGATAGACCGCAAGACGGGCCGCGCGACGTTCACCCGGGTGCGCACCGTTGTCGAAGATGATCTGCTTGAGAATTACCAGGCCGAAGTGACCGGTGCCCAGGCCGAAGATGCACTCAAGCGGTCGACCTCCGGGACAACCGTTGTTCCCGGAACCGCGCATATCTACGATCCCGAAACCGGAAAGTCCACGGGCACCCGCAGTTTCTATCGGTATCTTCTGCGCGCCCCCACCGAAGCCGATCGGGTCCGGATGGAAACCGTGGACCAGGCGCGCGCGCCGGGCATCGGCGATGAGATCACCGACGAAGTGCCCCCTGTCGAGATGGGCCGCATCGCCGCGCAATCCGCCAAGCAGGTGATCCTTCAGAAGGTCCGGGAGGCAGAGCGTGACCGCCAGTACGAAGAATTCAAGGACCGGGCCGGCACGATCATCAACGGCGTCGTCAAGCGCGAAGAATATGGAAATGTCATCGTCGACATCGGCCGCGGCGAAGGCATCCTTCGGCGCAATGACAAGATCGGTCGCGAAAGCTATCGCCCCAACGACCGGGTCCGTTGTTACATCAAGGATGTCCGCCGCGAGGTTCGGGGGCCGCAGATCTTCCTGTCGCGAACCGATCCGCAGTTCATGGCAGAGCTTTTCAAGATGGAAGTGCCGGAAATCTACGATGGAATCATCGAGATCAAGGCTGTCGCACGGGATCCCGGTTCGCGCGCGAAGATCGCCGTCATTTCATACGACAGTTCGATAGATCCTGTGGGGGCCTGTGTCGGCATGCGGGGCAGCAGGGTTCAGGCCGTGGTGAATGAACTGCAGGGCGAGAAGATCGATATCATTCCCTGGAACGAGGATATGCCGACGTTTCTGGTGAACGCTCTTCAGCCCGCCGAGGTGACAAAGGTCGTGCTGGACGAAGAGGCCGAGCGGATCGAGGTGGTGGTTCCCGACGAACAGCTGTCCCTTGCGATCGGCCGGAGGGGCCAGAACGTAAGGCTGGCTTCACAGCTCACGGGTCTCGATATCGACATCATGACCGAGGAAGAGGAATCCAAGCGGCGGCAGGCCGAGTTCGAAGAGCGCTCCAAACTGTTCATGGATACGCTGGATCTGGACGAATTCTTTGCCCAGCTTCTGGTGTCCGAAGGCTTTACCAGTCTGGAGGAGGTCGCCTATGTGGAGGCGGACGAATTGCTGGTGATCGATGGCGTCGACGACAGCACAGCCGCCGAACTTCAGGCCCGGGCCAAGGACTATCTGGAGGAACAGAATCGCAAGGCTTTGGACAAGGCCAGGGCTCTGGGTGTCGAGCAGAGCCTCATTGACTTCGAGGGTCTGACACCCCAGATGCTCGAGGCGTTGGGCGAGGACGGGGTCAAGACGCTTGAGGATTTCGCCACCTGCGCGGACTGGGAGCTGGCAGGCGGCTGGACCACGGTCGACGGGGTGCGGGTCAAGGACGACGGCGTTCTGGAAAAGTTCGACGTCGCTCTGGAGGAAGCCCAGACAATGGTGATGACGGCGCGGATCCAGCTGGGATGGGTCGATCCGGCTGATTTGGAATCGGCCGAGAAAGAACCCGAGGATGCCAATACAGAGGCCGGGAAATAAGGGGCCGATGACATGTCCCGTGGCGGTCGCGAAAAAGATTACTCGGACCCCGAGCGCAAATGCATTGCAACCGGGGAAATACACCCGAAGCGCGGTCTGATCCGGTTCGTCGTAGGTCCAGATGACACTGTCTATCCCGATCTCGGCGAAAAGTTGCCCGGACGGGGTATGTGGGTTTCGGCAGAGCGGTCCGCGCTTGAGACCGCTGCCGGGAAGAAGCTGTTTTCCCGAGCGGCGAAGCGACAGGTCACGGTGCCGACCGATCTGCTGGTCGATGTAGACAGGGCATTGTTGCGCCGCGTCACCGATCGGCTGGCGATGGCTCGCAAGGCCGGCAAGGCGATAGCGGGCTATGAAAAGGTCAAGGACTGGCTGCTGCAGGACAAGGCGGCCATTCTTCTGCAGGCTTGCGACGGCTCGCCAAGAGGCAAGTCAAAGCTGCGGCCTCCCGGTGGAAGGGGGTCGTTTTTCGAGATCCTGACCGCGCCAGAATTGGGTTTGGCATTCGGTCGGGAACATGTGATACATGCGGCGCTTGCCGCCGGGGGACTCACTGACAGGTTCAGAGAAGACGCCGTGCGGCTTTCAGGCGTTCGCGAAAATGTCGGTGGGAACGCCACTGGAAAGGTAAAGAAGACCACATGAGCGATAGTGACGGCAAGAAAACTCTTGGCCTGCGGACCGGTCCGCGTTCCGGTCAGGTGAAGCAAAGCTTCAGCCATGGGCGGACCAAGAGCGTCGTGGTCGAAACCAAGCGCAAGCGGGTTGTCGTGCCCAAACCTGCGGCCGGAAAGCCAGCGGGCGGCAGTGGCATGACACCCATAGGTGATCCTTCAAAACGCCCGGCCGGAATCTCCGATGCCGAACTGGAACGCCGGATGAAGGCGCTGGCCGCCGCACGGGCGCGCGAGACGGAAGAGGCTGCCGCCCGCGAGGCCGACGAAAAGGCCCGCGCGGAAGATCGCGAGCGCCGTCGCGCC
>JBGTLJ010000019.1:0-4667 GCA_041744175.1 Oceaniglobus sp.
TTCCACGCTGATCGCCACCGGCGTCTGGAGCAAGCCGCTGGCGGCCAGGCTCGGCCTTCACGTGCCGATGGAAAGCGAACGCGGCTATCACGTGGAACTGTGGGATCCCAGCAGCATGCCACGCACCCCGGTGATGATCGCGTCGGGCAAGTTCGTCGCCACGCCAATGGACGGACGGCTTCGGCTGGCGGGTGTGGTGGAATTCGGCGGGCTTGACGCCCCGGCGTCAAGAGAGCCGTTCAAGCTGTTGTTGCGGCATGCGAAACGCGCGATGCCGGGCCTGACCTGGCGGCGAGAGGTCGAATGGATGGGGCATCGCCCGGCGCCCGTGGACAGCATTCCCCTGATCGGCGCGGTGCCCGGTATCCAAGGCGCATATCTCGGGTTCGGCCACCATCACGTCGGGCTGACCGGTGGGCCCAGGACCGGACATCTGCTGGCGCAGATGATCGGCGGACGCCGCCCCAATGTGGATATGGCGCCCTACGATCCGGCGCGCTTTGCCCGCTGAGCGTGGCCGCGATCCACGCGATTTCGGACTCGCGCCGCCCGTCCGATGCTGTAGCGTGACGCCACCAAGACAGAGGACGCGATGACAGACCCAACCTTTCCCGCTGTCTTCGACGGCCACAACGACGCCCTTCTCAAGCTCTATCGCAATGGCGGAGCAGCGCAGGCCGCGCAGTTCGCCGACGGCTATGACGGGGCGGTCGATCTTCCCAAGGCGCGGGCAGGGGGGTTTGGCGGCGGGTTCTTCGCGATCTACGTGCCGTCGCCCGTGGATCTGGACGCCAAATTCACCGAGATGACCAGATCCAGCTACGATCTGGCCCTGCCGGGTGCCATCGACCAGCCCACGGCGCTGGGTGTGGTGATGGAGCAGGCGGCGATCCTTCTGTCGTTGCAGGCGCAGGGCGCCCTGCGGATCTGCCACAGCGTCGCCGAGATCCGCGCGGCGCTGGGCGCAGGCGAAATGGCGGCGATCTTTCACATCGAGGGCGCCGAGGCGATCGATGAAGATCTTTGCGTGCTTGAGGTCCTCTATAACGCCGGTCTGCGCTCGCTCGGGCCGGTCTGGAGCCGCCCGACCGTTTTCGGCCACGGCGTGCCGTTCCGCTTTCCCTCAGGCCCCGACATCGGCCCCGGGCTGAGCGATGCCGGAAAGCGGCTGATCCGGCGGTGCAACGACCTGCGCGTCATGATCGACCTGTCGCATCTGAACGAGGCGGGGTTCTGGGACGTGGCCGCTCTGTCGGACGCACCGCTGGTCGCGACCCATTCCAATGCCCATGCGATCTGTCCGCATTCGCGAAACCTGACCGACCGCCAGCTGGACGCGATCTGCGACAGCGACGGCATGGTCGGTGTCAACTTTGCGGTGGCGTTCCTGCGCGCCGACGGCCGGATGCTGAACGACGTGCCTCTGGACCAGATGATGCGCCACATTGACCACATGATCGACCGGCTGGGCGAGGATCGGGTGGGTCTCGGGTCCGATTATGATGGGGCCGTCGTGCCAAGGGGGCTGGACACGGTCGCCGATTTGCCCAACCTGCAAGGGGCGATGGCGGCACATGGTTACTCGGCCCCGCTGATCGCCAAGCTTTGCCACGAAAACTGGCTGCGCGTGCTCGAAAAAACATGGGGCGCATAACGCCCGCACGCAAGACGGACCAACAACAGAGAGGGAATGTCAGATGACTGCCTACAGCAAACTTCTTTCGGGGGCCGCGATCGGCCTTGCCGTCGCCGTCACCGGGGGCGCGGCATTTGCCGAAACGCCGCCCAACATGCTGGTGATCGCCAACCGGATCGACGACATCACATCGCTGGATCCGGCACAAAGTTTTGAGTTCGCCGGATCGGACGTGCTGCGCAACGTCTACGGCAATCTGGTGAACTTCGATCCGCTGAAGCTCGACCAAGGGTTCCAGCCCGATCTCGCGACCAGCTGGGAGGTCAGCGAGGACGGCAAGTCGATCACCTTCACCATGCGCGAAGGGATGACCTTCGCCTCCGGCAACCCCGTCACCGCCGAGGACGCGGCGATGTCGCTGCGCCGGGCCGTGATCCTGAACAAGACCCCGGCGTTCATCCTGACCCAGTTCGGCTTTACGCCGGAAAACGTCGAGGAAACCATCACGTTCGACGATACCACGGTCACCATCACCACCGACAAGAACTATGCCACGTCGTTCGTGATGAACTGTCTGACCGCCACCATCGCGTCGATCGTGGACTACAAGACGGTGATGGAACACGAGGTCGATGGCGACATGGGCAATGCCTGGCTGTCGACCAATTCGGCCGGTTCCTACGCCTACACGGTTGATTCCTGGAAACCGAACGAATCGGTGACGCTGTCGTCCAACCCGGATTTTTATCTGGGCGCCCCGGCGATGGAGCGGGTCATCGTTCGCCATGTGGCCGAAAGCGCATCGCAGCGCCTGCTTCTCGAGCGTGGCGATATCGATATCGCGCGAAATCTCAACCCCGAGGACATCGCCGGCATTTCCGACGTGGACGGGGTGAAGATCAACGAAGAGCTGAAGGGTCGGCTCATGTACCTCGGTCTGAACCAGACCCACCCGCAACTGTCCAAGCCAGAGGTGCGTCAGGCGGTCAAGTACCTGATCGACTATGAGGGAATGCAGAACAGCTTTCTCAAGGGTCAGTACACGATCCACCAGAATTTCCTGCCCGCCACCTATCTTGGCGCATCCGACGAAAATCCGTTCAGCCTGAACATCGAAAAGGCGAAGGAACTGCTGGCAGAGGCCGGTGTCGACGGGCTGGAGATCGAACTGGGCGTGCGCGAGGCGCAGGAGCGCATCGAGATCGCCCAGTCGTTCCAGAACACCGCGGCGCAGGCCGGGATCACGGTCAACATCACCGTGGGCACGGGCGCGCAGATCCTCGAGCGCTACCGGGCGCGCGAACTCGACATGTCGCTCGAGGCGTGGGGACCGGACTATCCGGATCCGCAGACCAACGCCGGCACCTTCGCCTACAACCCCGACAATTCGCTCGACGCGCAGGCGACGGGATTGCTGGCGTGGCGGCTGGCTTGGGACACCGACGGGCTGACCCCGATGGTCGAGGCGGCGGTGGTAGAGAACGATCAGGAAAAGCGGGTGCAGATGTATATCGACATCCAGGAAAAGTTTCGCGAGACGGCGCCGTTTGCCATCATGTTCCAGCAGATCGAACAATCTGCCCTGCGCGAAGAGGTGACCGATTTCTCCAGCGGTCAGGCGATCACGGCGGCGTCGTACTGGCAGGTGACAAAATAGAGGCGGGCGGGGGGCGGGGCTGAATGGCGCTCTCCGACACCACGGGCGCAAGGCGCATCGGCGCGCCTTTCGCCGCCTTCGCGGTGGGCAGCCTGCGCACCCTGACGTCCATCGCTGTGACGATGCTGGGCCTGTTGCTTGTGACCTTCGTGATCGGCCGGGTGATGCCCATCGACCCGGTGCTGGCCATCGTCGGGGAACGCGCCAGCCAGTCCACCTACGATGCGGTCTATGCACAGCTTGGCCTCGACAAGCCGCTGATCGTGCAGTTCCTCTATTATCTCGGCGATGTCGTGCGCGGCGATTTCGGGACCTCGACCCTGAACGCCCGCCCGGTATCGGAGGACATCCTGAGGGTGTTTCCCGCAACGCTGGAACTGGCGACGCTGGGGGTGATCTTTGGCATCGTGCTGGGGGTGCCGCTGGGTGTGGTGGCGGCGGTCAAGCGCGGAACCTGGATCGACCAGCTTGCGCGGGTGCTGGCGCTGGTGGGCTATTCCATGCCGATCTTCTGGCTTGGGCTGATCGGTCTGCTGATTTTCTACGGCATTCTCGGCTGGGTGGGGGGGCCGGGGCGGCTCGACATCTTCTATGTCGACATCGTGCCGCAGGTGACGGGGATGATCCTTGTCGATGCGGCACTGGCGAGGGACTGGACGGTGTTCGCAAATGCGTTCTCGCACATCATCCTGCCCGCGTCGCTGCTGGGCTACTATTCGCTCGCCTACATCAGCCGGATGACGCGGTCCTTCATGCTGGAACAGCTTTCGGCGGAATACGTCACGACCGCGCGCGTCAAGGGGATGAGCGAATGGAACGTGGTATGGAGGCATGCCTTCCGCAACATCCGGGTGCAGCTGATCACCGTCGTCGCGCTCAGCTACGCGGGCCTTCTGGAGGGGTCAGTCCTGACCGAGATCATATTCTCGTGGCCGGGCATCGGCAGCTACATCACCACAGCGCTGCTCAGCGCCGATATGAACGCGGTGCTGGGCGGGACGGTCGTCGTGGGACTGGTGTTCATCCTGCTCAACATCTTTTCGGACCTGCTCTACCGGGTGTTCGATCCCCGTGCCCGCTGATCCTGCCACCCCCTTTGCCACGCACGCCATGTCATCCTCGGGCCTGACCCGAGGATCTCTGATCTTGCGCCACGCCCCGGGCCAGGGCCACTGCACGACGGCCCCGCCCGCGACACCCGTCGCCCACCGGGCCTTGTCTGTGGTTTTGGCGGACGTTTCCCCGTTTGCCGGGCGCCCGACGCAAGAGATCCTCGGGTCAGGCCCGAGGATGACGGTCGGCAAGGTCGGCGCCCGGTTGCCGGGGATCCGCGGGTCGGGCCTGACGGTGCCTCTCGCCTGCACGGGTGCCCCA
>JBGTLJ010000020.1:0-1899 GCA_041744175.1 Oceaniglobus sp.
ACGGCGGTGGCCCAGGGCCGCGACGCCGCGATGGATATTCACGCCGCGCTGGTCGCGGGAAAGGCGACACCATGAAGAAATCGGACAAGAAAAAGCCGCTCGGCGCCGATCAGACGGCCAAGCGCAACTCTGACGCGCTGGCCCGGATAAAGGTTACGGGCGAACCCGAAAAGCTGCGCGCGCTGATGATCAACGCCCGGCGGCTCGACGTGCCCGCCGTCTACGACGCGGCGTTCCGGCGGCTCGCCCATGTTCAGGCCGAAGGCGAACCGGGCAGCGTGGAGCACGCCATGTGGACGGCGATCAACGCGATCGAGGAGATCAAGCGCGCTGATGCCGGCAAGACCGTGCGCCTCAGCTATCTCAGGCGCGACATCCAGAAACTGGGCATGGTCCCCGCGATGGACAAGCTGGTCAGCAAGGACGGCCCGAGCGAGCGGTTCGAGGAACTGATCGCCCGCGATTTCCCCGAACTGACGGCGGAGGCGGTGGTGATGCGCCACACCGGCAGCTTCAGCGAGGATGCCGTCGCCCGGTCGTCCGAACGCCTTGCCGATGCGGGGATCGACCCCGACACCCTTGCCCCCGCCGCCTGACCGGAGACACGCCATGGCCGACCTTTCCAGTACGTTCGCCGGGATCACCTCCCCCAATCCGTTCTGGCTGGCCAGCGCGCCGCCCACCGACAAGGCCTACAACGTGGTGCGCTCGTTCAGGGCGGGCTGGGGCGGCGTGGTGTGGAAGACCCTGGGCGAGGAAGGCCCCCCCGTCGTCAACGTCAACGGCCCGCGCTATGGTGCCGTCTGGGGCGCCGACCGCCGCCTTCTGGGGCTCAACAACATCGAACTGATCACCGACCGCCCGCTGGCGGTGAACCTGCGCGAGATCAAGCAGGTCAAACGCGACTGGCCGGACCGCGCCATGGTGGTGTCGCTGATGGTGCCCTGCGAAGAGACCGCGTGGCGCGCGATCCTCCCGCTGGTCGAGGACACTGGCGCCGACGGGATAGAGCTGAACTTCGGTTGCCCGCACGGGATGTCAGAGCGTGGCATGGGATCGGCCGTGGGTCAGGTGCCCGAATACGTCGAAATGGTCGCGCGCTGGTGCAAGCAGATCACCCGCATGCCGGTGATCGTCAAGTTGACGCCCAACATCACCGACGTGCGCACCTCGGCCCGCGCGGCGGTGCGCGGCGGCGCCGATGCGGTGTCGCTGATCAACACGATCAATTCCATCACCTCCGTCGATCTCGACACCATGTCGCCCGAACCCAGCATCGACGGCAAGGGATCGCACGGCGGCTATTGCGGCCCGGCGGTGAAACCCATCGCGCTGCACATGGTCGCCGACATTGCCCGCGATCCCGATTGTGCCAACATCCCGATCAGCGGCATCGGCGGCATCACCACATGGCGCGACGCGGCGGAATTTCTCGTCCTTGGTGCCGGAAACGTGCAGGTCTGCACCGCCGCCATGACCTATGGCTTCAAGATCGTAGAGGAAATGAAATCGGGACTGTCGGACTGGATGGACCGCAAGGGATACGCCACCGTGGCGGCCGTATCGGGGCGCGCGGTGCCCAACGTCACCGACTGGCAGTACCTCAACCTCAACTACGTCGCCAAGGCAGTGATCGACCAGGATGCCTGCATCAAGTGCGGGCGCTGCTATGCCGCCTGCGAAGACACCAGCCACCAGGCCATCGCCATGTCGCCGGATCGCACCTTCACGGTGATCGACGAGGAATGCGTGGCCTGCAACCTCTGCGTCAATGTCTGCCCGGTGCAGGACTGCATCACGCTGGAACAGATGGCCCCCGGCAGCACCGATCCGCGCACCGGGCGAAAGGTCGTGCCGGACTATGCCAACTGGACGACCCACCCCAACAATCCCGGCGCT
>JBGTLJ010000021.1:0-2069 GCA_041744175.1 Oceaniglobus sp.
CTGCAGGATACCGCAAAGCGGGCCATGGCGACCGTCGTGGTCGGCCGGGCGGTGCTCGAGGCGGCCGGGGTCGATCTCACCGCTTCGCCGGCGGCGTTCCGTCCGCTCGCCATGGAAAGCGTGCGTGGCCGCAGCAAACCGGTCGAAGTCTGGGCCATGCTTTAGGACCCATAACGCTGGCGTGGGTTGGCGAGGTGTGCATCACGATTCCTCATGGAGAGGCGGATGGATCGGTTGTGGCTGACTGACGAGTAGTTTGCGAAGCCTGTCCCTATTGCCATCCACAAAACCGTTTCATATCATGCGACTGGATCCGCCGTGCCAAAGAAAAGCCTGGGCGCCGTCACAGTTGCAAAGGTCGAAAACAGAATGGCTGGACTTTTATATGCATCGGAACTTCGGGATCCGAGCGAATGGGTGAATCAGAACGCTCAATGCATTCTCGATTCAGTCAGGCAGGCGGACGGATGGAAACAAGTCTTTCAGGGACCCTGGGCGGAGCGCTGGATGTGGCTGCACAAGCTGCGGAACTACTTCAACGTCGAGCCCGCGACCCTCAGGCTCCTCGATCAAAGCCAAATCAGTCGCTGGATGTCTGAGATACGCAAGCATGGCCAGCTTGGCGGCAGGATATCGGGTCGAACCTTGTCCGGCCATGTCTATGTCGATGAAGGCAACAACATCTGGTATCAAATGGGCCCGGGCGGATCTATTTTTCACTGGGGCAATGAAGTGGAGATCATGGAGATCGAGGCCGTTAATACTGACCTTTTCAGGCGCCAGACGGGGATCCCGATCTTTAAACTCATCTGCCCGGACGGAACCAAAGGATCGAAAGAAACCATCGTCGTGAATCCGATGGTCAACATAAAAGAAGAGGTTGACGCGATGGGCAACGTCCGCGAGGTGGCGAAGGGTGAATCGAAGCTCGGTGAAGTAGGTCAGACGGTGCATGTCAGGAGGCTGGACCTGCACGTTACGACCATGGAGCATCAGGGCTCGTACAACTTCGCGGAAACTGCCGTGATCGGAAGGGACTGGCATACGAAGTTTGACGTCGAAACACACCAAAAGGACAACATCTACATCGATCCGCGTGACCGTTTCACGCCGCTCAATCAACGGATTTTTACCGACTCTTTGCTCCGCAGCGCCGGAGCAAACACTAAATCGACGGTGCGAAACATGACGGACATCCGCCTCGATTTCGACGAGCCGCCGATGCGCCGCTCGCCGCATGGAGTATCGAACCCTCATTGACCTGCGTGGCTCTTCCACGGAGCGCAGGCGCCAGAGTGTCAGTACCCGCCGGAGACCCTGCTTCTAGCCGGTCCTCTACCGCGCCCGCACCGCCATCAACGCATGTTCTGCCGCCTCAAGGACTTACGCCGCGTCGCAACCCGCCAAGTCTCGCCACCAACTTCCCCGCGGCCGTCTGCATCGCTGCAGCCGTCAGCTACTGGTGTTGTTCTAATACCATCCCGCTCTGGTTTCAGGGCATTCGCGCGCCTGGGCCGCTCCAGCCGAGAGTCTCTTGCCCCAGTTGATCTGGATCAAGGCCTTCGACTTCGGGCCCGTGTCAGTCTGCGACAGTTCGCAGTATCCCCGAGGCACCGACATGGCCAGTGCAGCACGACGACTAATCTCGCCCATGGCGCGACTTCGCCGGATCGTCGGCGACTGGTGGCGTCGGCTTATGGCGTTGCGCGAACTGGACCAGTACGACGACAGGGATCTCCAGCGGGTCCTCGATGACCTGAAAGTCAGCAAGACCGAGCTCACCGGCGCGGTAAGGCGGGGTGCATTCCCCAAGCTGTTGCTGCCCCGGATGCTCCATGCCCTCGGTCTGCCGGGCGAGCGCATCAAGGCCATGTATCCGAGCGTCGCGGCGGATCTGTCACGGGTGTGCGCCCAGTGCCCGGAGACCGCACGATGCCGCAAGGAACTTGACGGCCATACCGCTGCGGCGGGCTACGGCGAGTTCTGCCTCAACTCGACCACGCTGGAAGCCCTGCAGGCCGACTTCGCCAACGAGGCGAAACCAGGTCCGGATGAGGAAGTCCCGAAGG
>JBGTLJ010000022.1:0-3753 GCA_041744175.1 Oceaniglobus sp.
TATCCGAATGAATGATATCTTCACCGAAGCCGCAATCGAATATCGCAAGGGCCGGGGCAATGCTGAAATCCGGGGGATGCCCTTTCGCAACCCGGCAACCTTTGATCACCCGCCGCGCGACTATCAGGACCCCGGCGTGATCCAGCAACCGGCGGAATACAAGGCAACCCCGTTCGTCTGGGTTGACCCTGCCACGTTGCCGCGCCGTCCGTGGCTTTACGGGCGGCACCTGATGCGCAAGCAGGTTTCCGTGACCGTTGCCCCCGGTGGTCTGGGCAAGTCATCGCTGACGATCTGTGAAGGGCTGGCGATGGCGTCGGGCCGCGATCTGATGGGGGACTGGGTGGCCCGTGACTTGTCGGTGTGGATCTTGAATCTCGAAGACACACGGGACGAACTTAAACTCCGCATCACGGCGGCAATGCAGCATCACGGCATCGCCCCCGAGGATATCAGCGCGCGGCTTTACGTGGACACGGGACGCGAGCGCGAGTTGTGCACGGCGATTGCCGGGCGGTATGGCGTGATGATCGTCAAGCCGGTGATGGATGCCCTGGCCGAGGAAATCCGGGCGCGTCAGATCGATGTGCTGGTGATCGATCCTTTCGTGTCGTCGCATCAGGCCGGGGAAAACGACAACAACGCGATTGACCGGATCGCGAAGGAATGGGCGCGCCTGGCCGAAACCTGCAACTGCGCGATCGAACTGGTGCACCACACCCGAAAGACCAACGGAGCCGAGGCGACAACCGAAGATGGCCGGGGCGGCTCTGCACTGATGGCAGCGGCCCGTTCCGGGCGTGTCCTGAACCGGATGACCGCCGACGAACGCGAGAGCGCTGGCATCGCCGTTGACGACCTGCGCACCTACTTCGCAGTCACCCGTGACAAGGCCAACCTCGCCCCTGCTGGCAAGCGCCAGTGGCGGCGTATGGAATCGGTCGAACTGGCCAACGGTGAAAGTGTCGGTGTGGCCGAGTTCTGGCAATGGCCCGACACATTCGATGGCGTGACGGTCAAGGATCTACTCGCCGTGCAACACGCCATCGATGGCCGCCACCCGCGTTATTCGGAACAGGCTGGTGATGATTGGGCAGGCTGCATCGTGGCCGAGGTGCTCGGCTTGGACGCCGCCAAAGACAAGAAGCGGATCAAGCGGATTATCGAGACATGGCTCAAGTCAGGTGCACTGACGAAGGTGCAGCTCGAAGACAAGAAGCGGATGCCCAGACCATGCTTGGAGGTTGGCGAATGGGCAATGGAATGACCTGCCACACCACCCCGAAAACCATGGTGCGGCAAGGTGTGGCAAGTACCCTCAAGAGAGGTGCCACACCACCACCACCCCCTTACGGGGGCGGTGGGTGGTGGTGGGGCGGCACACCTCTACCGCCAGGGGGTGGGGCAAATTCCACCTTATGGCCCACTGGCCTGCCCTTTCTTTCCAGCCAACATGAAAACCCCAAATCAGAGCAGATGAAATGAATCCACCCATGGACGAAATGACGTACCTCATATTGCAGTTCGAAGTGTTGTTATCCCGGCTGGATAGGATCGAGGCTGCGCTGACAGATGTCACTGACGTTGACCCCCTGGCGCTCGCCCTAACGGAAACCTTCTCCGGGTGTTTCAATTCTGGCGAGGTCATTGCCCTTGCCGAGGCTCAAGCGATTGAGGCTGGCGCGCAGGGTTTGAGGGTGCCGGATCTTCCGCACAGGCTGCAGGAAGCAGGCATAACCACGCCTTATGCGCTCGGACGCTTTCTTTCAACGTCGCCTGATTTCGAAGCCATCGGCACAGATCGAAATGGCAAAATTTGGTCTGCGGTTTCGCGCGGTTTTAAAACCGCAAAGCCTATTCGGGCAGGCTTCGTATCGCGCTAGGATCAACGCATCATATGGAGTATCAAATGACCCTCACCACCACATCTTCTCCCGGCGATTTTGCCCGACTGGCAAAAAGCATTGCCCAGGGTGCGAGAGCAGGAACCGCGCTAGAAGCGGCGGAACGCGCCCGGTCTTCTGAGCGTGTTCTCTCAACTCTGAAGGCCGCAATAGGCGCTGGAAGCCTTGGCGACCCGGAATGGGCTGGCAGCATTAGTTCTTATCATGGTCTGGCCAGAGCCTTCATCGAAGGCATCCGACCGCAGTCACTGTTCTACAGCTTCGCCGCACTATCTGTCCCGTCGCCTATGCGGGCGCGTCTGGTCGCGTCTGCGATGATCACTGTGGACGACAATCATGCAGAGCGCGAATGGATGCCCCTCGCGCGAGGCGCAATGGACACTGCGGCTTTGGCACCTGTCTACGCCGGTAGCATCATCGTGGCCTCCGACGAACTGATCGACAGTACGGATGCAGAATCCTTCGCGATCCTTCGCCGCGAACTTGAGAAGGGCGCAACGGCTGCAGTCGATCGGCGCTTCTGGTCCATCGCTTCGGCAGGCATCACCGCAACGGCGGCAAATATAAACCCACCGCTCGACATGCGGGAACTACTGAACGTTGTGAACGTGACAGGCGGCGGCGCGGGGCAGATGCTGATCGTCATGGATACGACGACCGCCAACGTGGCCGCGACCGTTGCAACGAATGGCCAACGGATCTTTCCGGACATGGGACCATTCGGCGGGCAGATCCTTGGCATCCCGGCAATGGTCACCGATAACGTACCGACCGGCACACTTGCCCTGATGAATGCTGCGGGCTTCGCCGTCAATTCCGGCTCAGTCGCTACCGACATCGCGCGGTCTGCCTCCCTCCAGATGCGGTACGACCCGACACAGGCGGCAGCACAGACTGTGAGCCTGTTTCAGACAAACGCAGTGGCCCTTCGCGTGATGGCCCGCTTCGTTGCAAGCCGAGTGAAAAGCAACGCAATCGCGATTCTGTCTGGGTGCCTGCTGGATGGGCGCAGTTCTAATGGCAAAGAAAGACGAGGTTTACGAGGATCTGATGGCGACATTCGAAGAGTTTTCGGACGCAGCCAAGATCGCACCGCCATCGAGGAAAGAAATCTATCCTCTTTTGGCAATGCTGTTCAATTCTGAGTCCACCATTAAGGCTCGGATAAAAGAGCTGGAGAAGGTCAGAAAGGCGATCAAATGAAAGTTGAATGTCCAACGTTCGCAGCGATCCATCTGGTTGCATGTGAGGACGGTAAAAGCCTCATGGCCTATGCCTATCCATTCGATGATCGGGAAGACGGTGTGGTGACCATGAACATCGAGGACCTGCCTACCAGCGCCTTCCGTCTGCCGAAACTTTGGGAACGCGACTGATGGCAGTGTCGGGGGGGCGGCCTGAGCCTAAATGACCTCTTAAATGGGTACCGGCGCATGGGGTCAAACTTTTACACTGCCAAAATGGAGCATTTATGCCACGTCCAAGAATTCCAGCCCATATCGCCAAGGTTACAGGCGCGGACAAGCTGCATCCTGGCCGACACGCTGCAAGGTCTGTCCCCAAGGTCAATGCACTAGGCAACCCGCCTGACACCTTCACAGAGGCGGAAAAGCGGGCATGGCAGGACTTTGCGTCCGACATGCCTTGGCTGGCGAGATCCGACCGGCATCTTGTGGGCATCGCGGCGCGGCTGGCGGTGCAGATCGAAAAGGGCGGCGCGCCGATGTCTGCGATAACGCAGATGCGGCTTTGCCTGTCTTCGATGGGCGGAACGCCTGTTGACCGAACAAAGGTATCGGCGCAGGATGATGGGCATGACGATCTGGCAGAGCGCTTCTTTCAATGATCG
>JBGTLJ010000023.1:0-8120 GCA_041744175.1 Oceaniglobus sp.
TGGGAAATCGCCGGATGCCCGGTGAACGGCCCGGCCATCGACGCGCGCGGCGACGCAGCGACGCTGGTCTGGTTCACCGCCGCAGACGGCGTTCCGGCGGTCAGGATGGCGTTCTCTGACGACAGCGGGGCCAGCTTCGGCGCGCCGCTGCGCATCGATCTGGGCGGCGCCGTCGGGCGGGTGGATCTGATGCAGCTAGAAGACGGCGCCGCCATCGTCACCTGGCTGGAGAATACGGCCGCGGGCGAGACCCTGTTCGCCTGTCGCGCGACAGCGACGAAAGGCTGTGGCCAGCCGTCCGTCGTGACGATCAACCGCGCGGGGCGGACCATGGGTTTTCCCCGCATGGCCCTGGCTGACGGACGGGTCCACATCGCCTGGAGCGAACCGACCGTCGATGTATCCAGCAGACCCGATGGCGGCACGACCATCCGCGCAGTCATGGCAACCCTCGCGCCGGTCGAATGAGACCCATGGTGTCCCTCGCGGCGCTGATGCTGGCGCTTGTTGGCCCGGCCGTCGCACAACAGGCGACGTTCGATTTCCCCATGCATGCCGCACCTCTCGACCTGCCCGACCTGGTGGTCACAGGAACGGACGGCACGCCGTACACCCTGGGCGACCCGCCGCAGGGCCATGTACTGCTGAACGTCTGGGCGACTTGGTGCGCGCCATGCCGCGAAGAGCTGCCGGACCTCGATGCGCTCCAGCGCGACATCGGCGGCCCGGGGTTCAGGGTGATCGCCCTGTCCACCGACACCGGGCGGCGCCCCGCGGTCGAACGTCTGCTGGCCGAGGTCGGTGCCGAAACCCTCGATCCGGTCATCGACGACACCGGGGCGGCCATGCGCGATCTGGGGATCATCGCGCTTCCCACGACGCTGCTGATCGACGGCAGCGGGCAGGAAATCGGCCGCAAGCTAGGTCCGGCGCAATGGAACAGCCCCGAAGCAATCGCGTTCTTCGAGGCACTTCCCGGCTTCTGATCCTCTCGCCGCGTGTCGTCGGCGGCAATGAAAAGGTGACATCGGCCTGACCTTGCGTCGCAACGGTCTCATATCCACGCAAGGGCGCGTTGGGCGCCGCATTCCCATGAATTTCACCGGGCATCGCCCGCACGGAACCTGTCAGAACCGGCCGCCAAGACCAAAACGATACTGACCTGATCGTCCGGCCGACCGACCGCACGGCGCATGGACACGGACAGCCCGTCATTCAACGGCCGAGGGCACCTCAGGAGCATGTACCTTTCGGCAACCACGTGCAAAGCCCTCCCGGCAGTTCGGCTTTAAAATGTCACCCGGACAACCGTCAGGATTTGCGCTCTCGTCCAAACCTGCTCCGCCATGGCCGGGGTGCGGCGGTCATGCAAAGCGGCATGCGCCAAACATATCTGTTGCAACTGCATCACGCGCCCGTAACTCTTGCAAACGGCAAAGCAAGGAACCCGCTCGATGCCCGACCAGCTGTTGTTCGCCATGGAAGTGACCCTGAACGGACTGATGGCCGGGGTGCTCTACGCGCTGGTGGCCCTGGGTTTCGTGCTGATCTTCAAGGCGAGCGGGGTGTTCAACTATGCCCAGGGGGTGATGGCGCTGTTCGCGGCGATGACCCTGGTCGGCATCATGGAGGGGCAGGTCCCGTTCTCTCACCTGATCAACGCCATCTTCGGCAGCGACCTGCACGATTTCGGCTGGACGGTCCCAGCGCTTCTGGCGATCCTCCTCACCATCCTGGTCATGGTCGCATTCGCCTGGCTGGTGAACTGGCTGGTGCTACGCCATCTGGTCAACCAGGAACCGATCATCCTGTTCATGGCCACCATCGGTCTGGCCTATTTCCTCGAAGGCCTTGGCGATCTGATGTGGGGGTCGGAGATCAAGAAGCTCGATGTCGGCCTGCCCCAGGGGATCAACGACTGGATCGACCAAACCACGCTGGATGCGCTGGGTTACGGCTTTTTCATCGACAACCTCGATCTTGTGGCAACCGCCATCGCCATCCTGCTGGTCGCCGCCCTCGTGGCGTTCTCGCAATATACCAAACACGGGCGAGCCCTGCGGGCGGTCGCCGACGATCACCAGGCAGCTCTTTCTGTCGGGGTGTCGCTCAATTTCATCTGGGTGCTGGTCTGGTCCATCGCGGGCTTCGTGGCGCTGGTCGCGGGGATCATGTGGGGCGCGAAATCGGGGGTGCAGTTCTCGCTCAGCCTGATCGCCCTCAAGGCGCTGCCGGTGCTGATGCTTGGGGGATTCACCTCGATCCCCGGGGCGATCATCGGCGGGCTGATCATCGGGGTCGGCGAAAAGCTGTTCGAATTCCTGATCGGCGCTCCATATCTGGGCGGCGCGACGGAAATCTGGTTCGCCTATGTCCTGGCGTTGTTGTTCCTTGTGTTCCGTCCGCAGGGCCTGTTCGGGGAAAAGATCATTGAGCGGGTGTGAACGCCCTCACCTGTCGGTCTCGCGGAACTGCGCGATCAGCAGTGCCGCCATCATCGTGACCCCCACGGTCAACGACAGCATCGCCGGTATCCCCAGAAGAAACACCAGTCCCGAGGCCCCCATTGGGGGAAGCACGCAGCGCGCCAGAACATCCAGCGCCTCGTTCAGCCAGACAGAGCGGGTGACGGTGTCGGCCTCGGGAACCTCGTCCAGGATCGACTGGCGCGCCGCCTCGTATTCGCAATCCGTCAGGATGCCGTCGGCGCGCAGCCTGGCAAGCGTTTCGATTTCCTTGACAAGCGGCATGGCAGGGCTCTCGCATGTGACCTGTAGGCAGGATGCATGGCAATCCGGGCGGAACAAAGGCCATGACTTGTCAAAGCGGGTGCAGGTTAGCGAAGAGTTTCGGGTGGGCGGGTGTCGTGGCGCACAGCGACACGCAGTCGCCCGTCCGATACCCCCTGGAATGAAAGGGGACGGCGATGTTCTACCGTGAAGCCGGCAATTTCAGGACATCCTATGCGCAGGACAGCCAGACCTTTCCGATCAGGCTGGACCGGATCGGATACTGGACGATCCTTGCCATCGCCGTGCTGGTGGTGCCCTTCGTGATCAACGACTACTGGGTCAACGCGGTGTTCCTGCCGTTCCTGATCTATTCCATCGCGGCGATCGGGCTGAACATTCTTGTGGGCTATTGCGGTCAGGTGTCGCTGGGCACCGGTGGCTTCATGGCAGTGGGTGCCTATGCATCCTACAAGCTGATGACGTCGTTCCCCGATGTGAACATCGCGATCCACATCGTGCTCTCGGGCGGGATAACCGCCGCGGTGGGTGTGGTGTTCGGCCTGCCGTCGCTCCGGATCAAGGGCTTCTATCTCGCGGTGGCGACGCTGGCGGCGCAGTTCTTCCTGGTTTGGCTGTTCAACCGCGTCGCATGGTTCTACAACTATTCGGCGTCGGGCCAGATCTCCGCCCCGGAACGCACCCTGCTCGGCGTGAAGATCACCGGGCCAGAGACCGAACCCTGGGCCGTCTACCTGTTCTGTCTCGGCTTCCTCGTGCTTGTCGCATGGATCGCGCGAAACCTGACGCGCGGTGCCGTTGGCCGACGCTGGATGGCGATCCGCGACATGGACATCGCGGCCGAGATCATCGGCGTCGATCCGTTGCGCGCCAAGCTCAGTGCATTCGCCGTATCGTCGTTCTTCATCGGCATCGCCGGTGCGCTGTTCTTCTCCGTCTATCTCGGCGCGGTCGAGGTCGGCGAGGTGTTCGGCATCCAGAAAAGCTTTCTTGTGCTGTTCATGGTGATTATCGGCGGGCTCGGGTCGATCTTCGGCTCGTTCGCGGGCGCGGCCTTCATGGTGCTGTTGCCGGTGCTGTTGAAGAACACCCTGGTGGGCGGTCTCGGATGGCCCACGGACGTGGCGGTGCAGCTCGAATTCATGATCGTCGGCGCCCTGATCGTAGTGTTCCTGATCCTGGAGCCGCACGGGCTGGCGCAACTCTGGCGCATGACGAAGGAAAAATTGCGGCTGTGGCCGTTTCCGTACTAGGATCCATGCAAGGCAACCGGCCGAAAACGGCCGATCACACAAAAATACCACCGGGAGGACTATTCATGAAACTGACCACCTTGACTCTGGCGGCCGCGCTCGCGGCAGGGCCCGCGCTGGCAGATCTGGTGTTTCCTGATCTCAGCTACCGCACCGGGCCCTACGCGGCCAACGGCATTCCGTTTTCCGACGGCTATCAGGATTACTTCACCCTGGTGAACCAACGCGACGGCGGCATCGGTGGTGTCATGGCACGGGTCATCGAATGCGAAACCGGCTACAACACCGAGAAGGGTGTCGAATGCTATGAGGCCACCAAGGGCGAGGGCGCGCTGGTCTATCAGCCGCTGAGCACCGGAATCACCTATCAGTTGATCCCCAAGGCGACTGCAGACGGCATTCCGATCCATTCCATGGGCTATGGACGGACCAGTGCGGCCGACGGGCGGACCTTTCCCTGGGTGTTCAATTATCCTGGCACCTACTGGGATTCGGCCTCGATCATGGTCACCCATGCCATGGACGTGTCGGGCGGCAGCCTGCAGGGCAAGACAATCGCACTGCTCTACCACAACTCGGCCTATGGCAAGGAGCCGATCCGGACGCTGGAGACGCTGGGCGAAAAGCACGGCTTTTCCCTGACCCTGCTGCCGATCGATGCGCCCGGTCAGGAGCAAAAGTCGCAGTGGCTGCAGATCCGTCGCGAGAACCCCGACTTCGTGTTCTTCTGGGGCTGGGGCGTGATGAACCAGGTGGCGGTACAGGAGGCGGTGAACATTCGCTATCCGATGGAGAACTTCATCGGTGTCTGGTGGTCGGGGGCCGAGAACGACGTGCTGCCCGCCGGCGAGCGAGCGGACGGATATAAATCCACCAACTTCACCTACGTCGGAACCGATCTGCCGGTGTTCGAGGATCTGAAGACCCATGTGATGGACACCGGAAAGGCTGCTGGTGACGGTACGAACATGGGGGCGGTGCAGTACAACCGAGGTCTGTTCGCGGCGATGCTTGCGGTGGAGGCAGCGAAGAAGGCTCAGGAGATCCATGGCACGTCCGACATCTCCGCCGCGATGATGCGCGACGGGATGGAGGCGCTGGTCGTCGACGAGGCGGTCTATGAGGCCAACGGAATGGCCGGGTTCGCCCCGACAATCGCGATCAGCTGCGAGAACCACTCGGGGCCGGGCCGCGCATTGATCCAGCAATGGGACGCGGGGGCGGGCAAATGGTCAGCGATCACTGACTATATTGAAGGCGACAGGTCGGTGATCGATCCGCTCATCGCCGAGGATGCGGCGGCCTATGCGGCCGAGAACAACATCACCCCGCAATGCAAGTAGCGGGTTTCCGGAACTGATGACGGGTTCTCCGGCCCTTGGGTAGCCACACGGGCCGGAGCCTCCGAATGATCGAGACCTGGGAATAGGTGTCATGCGCTTTTGCTTGTCGGGACTGACAATTGCGGCTCTGGCCGCGCTTGCCGGATGCTCGTCGCCCCGGGTCGAGGATCAGGTCTGTCGCGGACTGGTGAGCGGCGACCTTCGCGCAACCTCGGGCGGCATGACGGTTTCAAGCCAGGGGGAACCGGCGTCGGCACAGACTCCGGGCGCCACATTCCGCCAGACTGTGGCCGCCCGGACGGCGCGGATGATGTCTGCGCGCATGTCGCCGGGGCGGGAAGCACCGCAGCCGGACGCGGCGTTCGCACCCGCCCCTGCCTCGGTCGCTCGCAGCGCTGCGGCGGGCTCCCCGGTGATCGACATAAACCTTCTGGCGATGACGACAGGCGGGCAATACGGCAGCTTTTCCAGCGGTTTCCTGTCCGGATGGGGCGCGCGCCAGACCGATGCACGCCCCGACTTTGCCGTTGTCACCGGGGCGAGTGCCGGGGGGATCGTCGCGCCGCTGGTCTTTGCCGGGCGCGCGTTCGACGACAGGCTCGGGCTGAACACCGGGATCACCGACGCGGATGTGGTCCGCAAGCGCACGGCGGTCGAGCTTTTGGGCGCAAGCTCGCTCTATTCCACCGCGCCCCTGCGCCGGTCACTGGAGGCCGCGGTGGACGACGCGCTGGTTTCGGCCATTGCCGCGCGCTGGTCTGCTGGCAACGATCTGTTCATCGGGGCGACGAACCTGAACCGGGGGCGGTTCGATCTGTTCGACATCGGCATGTTCATGGCCGACGGATCCCTGCCCGTCTCGGTCCGGAAAGACTGCCTGATCTCTGCGGTGATGGCCACCAGCGCCATCCCCGTTCTGTTTCCCCCGCAGCGCATCAACGGCGATCTCTACACCGATGCGGGCGTGCGCCAGTCGGTGTTCCTTCAGGGTGTGCGCGACGGAATAGCCGAAAGCCAGCGCCTGCTGGAAATCGAGGTGCGGGTCAGCGCCTATGTCATCGTCAATTCGGATCTGACGGTGCCCGAAGCCGACACCGACACCGGCCTGCCGGGGGTGACGGAACGCACCTTCGCGCTGATCAGCGACGAGGGGCTGCGCCAGTCGCTGGCCGAAACGGCTGATCTGGCCCGGGCCTCCGGCTGGCGGCTCAGGGCCATCCGCGCGCCGGAATTTTCGACCCTGGGCTGCCCCGGCGACACGGCGCTGTTTTCGCCGTGTGTCACCCGGGCCCTGTTCGCCGCCGGACGGGACATCGCATCGCGCCCCGACATTCCCTGGATCGACGGCGCCGAACTGAAACGCATCGCGAGGCAATTCTGACATGACCGACGCCGACGAGACCCTGCTCGAGGTCAAGAACATCGAGGTGATCTACAACCGCGTGATCCTGGTGCTGAAGGGCGTATCCCTAAGCGTCCCGAAAGGCGGGATCACGGCGCTTCTGGGGGGCAACGGGGCCGGCAAGTCCACGACGCTCAAGGCGATCTCGCGGCTCTTGAAAAGCGAACGGGGCGAGGTGTCCAAGGGCTCCATCAAGTACCGCGGCGAGCAGGTGCGGGATCTGTCGCCCGGCGACATGGTGCAGCGCGGCGTCGCGCAGGTGATGGAGGGGCGGCATTGCTTCGAGCATCTGACGGTCGAGGAAAATCTGCTGACCGGCGCCTATACCCGGCGCGACGGTACGGCTGCGGTGACGGCGGATCTGGATCTGGTCTACAGCTATTTTCCCCGCCTGAAGGATCGTCGCAAGTCCCAGGCGGGATATACCAGCGGCGGCGAACAGCAGATGTGCGCCATCGGTCGCGCGCTGATGTCGCGCCCGGAAACGATCCTGCTGGACGAACCCAGCATGGGTCTGGCCCCGCAGCTGGTGGAAGAGATCTTCGGCATCGTGAAGAATCTCAACGAACGCGAGGGGGTGGCGTTTCTTCTGGCCGAACAGAACACCAACGAGGCGCTGCGGTTCGCCCATTACGGCTATATCCTCGAAAGCGGCCGGGTGGTGATGGACGGACCTGCCGCCGACCTGCGCGAAAATCCCGACGTCAAGGAATTCTATCTCGGGATCTCGGACGAGGGCCGCAAATCGTTCCGCAATGTGCGCAGCTATCGGCGCCGCAAGCGCTGGCTGGCCTAATCGCACGCGGCAGCGCCCCCGGGGTCGTCTGACAAGGCGTGACCTTTGCCCGCACCGCACATGTGATCGAAACGCATACCCATATCCCGCTGGCGGCCCCCATGGCGGCGCAAAAGGGCGCCGCGCCCTGAGCCGCCCGGCGCTGCCACTGGCCGAAACGCCGTGTTATCGGATATCCTTGACGGCGTTATTGCATGACAGAGCCCGCGCTGGTCTTGCTGATCAGGGATCCGGGGGCCGCGTTCCGAACACCCGGGGGAAACCAACCATGTCGAACCATTACGATCTGCGCGAAACCAGATCGCCAGAGGAACGCGCGGCGTTTCTGGCTGAGGCCTTGCCGATGCAGATCGCGCGCGCGCGGGTCCTGCCGGGCAATATTGGTCTGGCCGGGGTGGATGCGTCGGCGATCCGCACGCCCGGCGATCTGGCGGGACTGGCGATCCTGCGCAAATCCGATCTGGCGGCGGCACAGGGCCCCGGGGCGCCGCTGGGCGGCTATGGCGGCGCGCTGAGCGGGTTCGACCACGTGTTCCAGTCCCCCGGGCCGATCTATGAACCGGGGTGCATCGCCGA
>JBGTLJ010000024.1:0-1955 GCA_041744175.1 Oceaniglobus sp.
CGCTGGGCCAGTCCGGCGCGAAATTCGCGCTGCCGTCGATCCCGCCGCCCGGGCCGGTCCAGCCGGCGATCCGCGACATCCAGATCGTGTCGCCCCACAGAAGATGCGAAAACGTGCCCCGGATCGACCCGAAGAATGCGCCCCGGTCGGCTTCGCGCGCGGCGACGTCCAGCGTCTTTGCCGCCGCGAGCAGGCTTTCGTTCTGCCAGCGGCCATAGCGCGCCATCATCCGGCAATAGTCAGCCGTGATCATCGGCGGTGTCATCGTCCCGGACCGGCCCAGTCGATCGGGCAGATTTCCGCAGACTTGCCGCCGAAGTCCCAGACCCTCCCGTAATCGCGCACCTTGGATCTGACGCCCTGCGCGGCGATGATGTCGGGGCCCATCCAGTACTTGCTGTTGCTTACCATCACGGGATGGTCCGCCGACAGGCCGGTGATCATCTCGATCTCGCCCTGGATCTTGCGCCCGATCATGATGCTGCGCGTCTTGCCCTCGCGAAGGATCTGCACGCTCTCTCGCTCGGCGCCGATGATCTCCGACACAAGAAACGTGAACAGCCCGGTGGTGCCGCCCGCCGCCCCCGACAGGATCTTCAACAGCCCGTTATAGGCCTTCTGGCTGGCAGCTTCGTCGATATAGGCGGCGACCTTCCAGTTGCCCTCGCCCATGCGGCCCGGAATATCCACCAGCAGGCCGATGTTGATTCCGTCCAGCGGCTCGCCCTCGAAATGTCCCTCGTCCACGGCGATGGCCATCCAGGCGTGGCAATGCCCCTCGGTCGGGGGATGGGCGCCCAGCGACACGACGCAAGGGCAGAACACGGTGCACGAACAGTTCAGGAACAGCTCGCCCTTGATGCGCCATTCGGTCGGCACCATCTTGCGCCGCGAAGGATTGCCCATCTGCTGCACGATCCTGTCGCGCACGGCGATCCTGTCGGACGGTTCGCGTTCCTTGGCCATCACATCCTCCCCGATATCTGCGCCCCGATCAGCGCCGTTCCGGCCATCATCAGGACAACCCCCATGGGCCGCGTGACGTGGTGGCCGATCTGCGGCAGCTTCTCGATCACCATGAACAGGGTCGCCAGACCCATCCACAGCAGGCTCATCACCCCGCCGACGAACCCCAGCACCATGAATCCCCAGCAGCATCCCACGCAATAGACCCCCAGCGCCAGCCCCATGCGCAGCCCGCCCACAGGTCCGGTGCGCCAGTGACCGAGGAAATACTGCATCGGGGCATGGCAGACCCCGTGGCACACCTGCTTGAGCCGGGTGAACTGGAACGCGCCGACGCCGATCAGCAGCGCCGCGGCGATCCAGACCGATGTGGCGACACCAAGGTCATCCACCAGACCGGCCCGCAGCGCCGCAACCTGCACGGCCGCGATCAACGCAGCAAACCCCACCCAGACGATCATATACCCCGCCAGCACACCCAGCCACCCGGCGCGCGATCCGTTGGCCGAAACCACCAGATCGTCGTAGGCACGCAGGGTCGGCACCATCGTCGGCAGCATCATCGCCGCCATCATCACCGCCCACATCGCCGCCAGCGTGGAAAGATCCGTAATCGGCATCATCGCCATGCCGACCGGCCGGCCGAAAACATCCAGCCCCGACATCCGCGCCATGGAGAACAGCACCCACCATGCCGAAAGGATCGCGCCGAAAAACCCCAGCCAGAGAACGGATCGCAACGGCAGGTTCATCGGGTGCGGCGACCTTTCAGGGGGATCCGACTTGCAGCATTTGCCAACCCGCGCTTAAATGTCAAACAATTAAATGTCCGACAATTCAGGGATCCCCATGAGCACCCCAAACGACCTGTCGGCGCGAATTGCGGGCGAAATCCGCGAAGCCATCGTCGCCGGCCGGCTGATCGTCGAACAGCGCCTGCCGTCCGAATCGGAACTGGCGGACCGCTTCGGCGTGTCGCGCGGCACAGT
>JBGTLJ010000025.1:0-2937 GCA_041744175.1 Oceaniglobus sp.
GCGCTGGCTGATGACCGGCGAGGGCGAGGGGCTTGGCCCGCCCGACGGCGTGGCGGGGCTGCCCGCGGATGTCGGCGCAATCCTGACCGACCTGCGCCAGACCCTGAGCGACATGGTGCGCATCGCCGAACGTCTGGGACATATCGAAAATCGTCTGAAACTTTCATGGAAGGCGTGAGGCCCCCGGGCGAATCCGACGAGGCCCGGATCAAGCGTCTTTTCATGCGGTCGTGGCGGCGCGGGATCAAGGAAATGGACCTGATCCTGGGCGGATATGCCGATGCCGGTCTGGCCCGCCTGTCATCTCAACAGCTTGATCTTTATGACGAAATGCTGGCCGAGAACGATCACGATCTCTACGCCTGGGTCAGCGGCCAGCAACCATCACCCGAACGTTTCGCGGCCCTGCTGGACGACATCGCCCGCCACGCCGGATGCCGATGACACAACCCGCTGCAAAATTTGCAAAAAATTAGGCTTTATCCGTCAGACCTGCACAACGGATGGGCTTTGACGGAGATAACAAAGATGAGTGTGCATGAACGTCTGGGCACGATCGGCGAACGCGATTTCATGGCGGAATACCTCGACAGTCTGTCGCTGGTCGAACGTTTGCATCGCTTGCTGCTGGATGTCCTGAAGGACGAGTTCGAGCGTGTCGGCGTGTTGGAGATCAATCCGGTGCAGGCGCTGCTCCTGTTCAACGTGGGCGACAACGAGGTGACTGCGGGCGAATTGAAATCGCGCGGCTATTACCAGGGATCGAATGTATCCTACAACCTCAAGAAGCTGGTCGAGATGGGTTATATGCATCACCAGCGGTGCGGCATCGACCGGCGTGCCGTTCGGGTCAAGCTGACATCGAAAGGGCGGGCGGTACACGACGTTGTGCGCAAGCTGTTCGAGCGTCATGCCGACGGTCTGCAATCGCGCGGCGTTCTCGGCACCGACGGGATCGAGGTGATCAATTCCACCCTGCGCCGTGTCGAACGGTACTGGACCGATCAGATCCGCTATATCTACTGACCGGCGCGCAGGGGCCTGCGGGGCTGCACGTCGCTCAGCCCCAGCACCCGGCTGCCGATCTCGCGCAGGAGCTTGCGGCGGATGGCGCGTTCGAAATCGGCGAAACCGTCGGCGATCTCCAGAAATGCGCCGGGCCCGTGCAGCACCGTTGTGCGGTAATGGGGCAGCAGTTCTAGATCCTCGCCGGTGATCACCAGCGCATTGACGGTGACGCTGCCGTAGGTTGGATCGTTGCGATAGACCAGCAGAGGTCCGGTGCCGTCGTTGTGAATGCCGTCGCCCGACAGATCGACGGTGCGGAACAGGCAATCAGTCCTGGCGCGCAGCGCCCGCGACGCGAAGGTCAATGCGCTGCCGATGGCGGTGGGAAATTCCGCATAGCTGCGGGTGCTGGCCGCGATCCTTTCGGCGGCCCGCTCCAGATCGGCGGGCGCGCGAAGGTCTGTCCAATCGAGGATCAGATCCTGCTGTTCGCGCCCGCTCCACTCGAACACCGAAAGCGCGACCCACTCGGGTGCCCCGGCAAAGACCGCCCGCACCACTTCAGGCGCGCGCAGGGCCCGCGCCAGCCCGAGCCTCTGGAGCGCGTCCTCATCCGCATCCACCGATGACGATATGTCCAGCCCCAGAACCAGTGCCAGTCGACATTGCGCCGCCACCGGACCCGCCAGCCCCAGGACCAGAAGCCCGGCGGCGGCCAGTTGCCGAATGGACGTCGTGGCGGCCGACAGGAAGGATTGTCTGGCCGACCGATTGCCGACCGGACCGGGCAGTCCGGATGCCGGCATGACGATCACAACGGTATCGGGGTCGCGCTCGGCGCACCAGTCCCGGTCCGGCAGTTGTGTGATCCGCCGGATCCTTTCACCCGCGTGCGCGGCGCCGGGCGTGCCGTCGGAGACCGCCGTGCGAACTCGGCCGTAAGTTTCACCTGCTCCGTACGACGCTGCGTCACGAACTGCCAAGCGCAGGCCGTGACGGGCAGCCCGGCATCGGCGGTCCCAACGCAGGACCGGCGCGTCACCAGTGGCCCGTGTTTTCCATGCTGGCCCAGGGTTCGGCCTTGGCCAGCGCATCGCCCATCTGCAACAGCTCGACCGATACATTGTCGGGCGAGCGCACAAAGGCCATGTTGCCGTCGCGGGGCGGTCGGTTGATGGTCACGCCGTTGTCCATCAGGTGCTGGCACATGTCGTAAATATTCTCGACCCTGTAGGCCAGGTGACCGAAATGGCGGCTGTCATCGGGCAGGGCGTCGTCGCCGTCCCAGTTCCAGGTCAGTTCCACCGCCGCGTTGTCCTGCCCGGGCGGCGACATGAACACCAGAGAGAATCGCCCGCCCTCGTTGTCCATGCGCCGCGTTTCCTCCAGCCCCAGCAGCGCATAGAACGCCTGCGAGGTTTCCAGATCCTTCACCCGGACCATCGTGTGCAGATATTCGATCTTCATGTCGTCCCTCCTTTGTAGTTCCCCTCAGACTAGCATGGCGGCGGGTCGGGGAAAGGGGGCGTTCAGAACACCGAGCGGAGCGCGACACCGACGCTGACCGACTGCCCGTCATAGGCGCCGATGTTCGAGCGGTTGCGCACATAGCCGACGTCCAGCTCCGGGGCGAATCCGTAGGCGTCCAGATCGCGGAACAACAGCCGCGCGCCCACGGCGATCCGGGTATCGCGGCGCGGCTCGAAGATCAGGAACGGCAGATCGAAATCGCGGCGCATCAGGGTGCCGTAAAGGCTGACTTCCGCGCCCATCATCGGGTCGGCCAGGGCATATGACAATCCCAGCGCGGCGGTGTCGTATGCGAGGCGATAGGTCGATCCGTCGGACCGGGCGATCCGCACGTCACCGCTCACCACCCCCGCGCCCGGCACATCGTGGCCGATGCCGGCCGAAAGCCCCCATTGCGTC
>JBGTLJ010000026.1:0-15562 GCA_041744175.1 Oceaniglobus sp.
CAGGCGCTTCGGCGCACGGCCCATGCCCTTCACGCCATGCATCCGGTCTCGCCCCGCCGTATGGCGCTGCTGGATGATCTGGACCGCGATCTGTTCGGACCTCGGGGGGCGACGGCGGACGTGTCGGCGTTTCGCCGCGCATTCGCCCGCAACCTTGGCGCGAAAACGCCGCCCGTCGGCCGCGATGGGCGGGGCGGGCCCCGGTAAGTTTACTTGCTTCCTGACGGTCATCGGCTACCTTTTGACGCGGGAGGAAGACATGTGCAGGAAAAAGGACCAAGGGAAAAATCCGTTCCGATCAGCCTGACGCTGGTTGTGGACGACCATCCGCTGTATTGCGATGCCATGGCGGCCTCGCTGTCCAGCGCGTTCGACATGCCAGAAGTGCGGGCCGTCAATTCGCTGAAGGACGCGCTGGCCGCCATTGCCGACGGGCTGCTGCCCGATCTGGTGATGCTGGATCTGCGACTGCCGGACGTGACTGGGCTGGGCGGCATCCTGAAGCTGAAGGAGGCTTTGCAGGACGTGCCGATCCTGGTGATTTCGGCGGATTCGGGCGATGAGACGATTCAGGCGGCGATGGATGCCGGAGCGGCCGGGTTCATCCCCAAGGATGCGCCGCGCACGGTGATTGCCGACGCGCTGGCACGGATCCAGGACGGTGCGAAATACCTGCCGCCCGGGTTTTGCCCACCGACTCGCGGGTCTGAGCGCAGCGTGGTGTCGCTGCACGAGGTGTCGCAGCGGATTGCCGACCTGACGCCGCAGCAGAGCCGGATCATGGGCCTGATCTGTGCCGGCAAGCCGAACAAGCAGATCGCCTATGAACTTTCGCTGGCTGAGGCGACGGTGAAGGCGCATATCACCGCACTGCTGCGGCGGCTTGGCGTGCGCAACAGGACACAGGCGGCGGTTCTGGTGAACAGCGTCGGTCTGGACCGGCAGGACCAGATGGCGGGCAGCGACACCCGGGCGCTGCTGGGCTGAACGGGCGGTGAACCGGTTCAGCAAACCGATCGGGGCCGCCCCGTGGATCGTGGCGATCGGTGTCTCGTCCGACGGTTCTGCTGAACGGGCCGTGGCCGAGGCGGTGGCCGGTCTGGATGCGGACGCTGCCTGTTTCGTCCTGGCCTTTGTGCCGGAATGCCTGGATCACGTCGCCGTCGCCCATGCGCTGGGCAGGCACCTGCCGCGCACGCCGGTGTTCGGATGCACAAGTGCCGGCCAGATCACGCCTGCGGGCTATGAGGACGACGCACTGTTGCTGATTGCGTTTCCGAGGGAGCATTTTCACTGCGCCTCGACGCTGTTTCATCCGTTGCGGCCGGTTTCGATCGAGGACACCGCCCAGCAGGCCAAGACCCTGGCCCAGCGGTTCCGTACCACCGCGAAATGGCGCCGGTTCGGGTTGATCTTTGCGGACGGTCTGTCCAAGCAGGAGGATGTGCTGGTGGCGGCACTGGATGCGGGACTGGGCGACATGCCGGTGTTCGGGGGGTCTGCCGGGCATGGTCTGTCGTTCGATGTGACCTATGTGCTGCATGCGGGCAGGTTTCACGAAAACGCTGCGCTGCTGTTGATCGTCGAGACGGATCTGGCCTTCAAGGGTCTGGAATTCGATCATTTCACACCCACCGACACCCAGCTTGTCGTGACCGAGGCCGATCCCGACGACCGTATTGTTGTCGAGATCAACGGCGCACCGGCGGCGGCGGAATATGCCCGGCTGGTGGGCTGCCAAGTGGCCGAGCTGTCGCCGCGCGTTTTCGCGGAGAACCCTGTTCTGGTGCGCAATCTCGACAACTGGCATGTCCGCGCGATCCAGCAGGCGCTTGGCGACGGATCGCTGGCGTTCCTGTCGGCCATCGAGAACGGGCTGGTGCTGAACCTCGGGCGCGGAAAGGAAATCATCGAGACGATGAGGCACGAACTGGCGGTGCTTGGCCCGAGAGGTGAGGCGCCGGATTTCGTGCTGGGGTTCGACTGCGTGTTGCGGCGGCTTGAGATCGAGCAGAAGGGGCTGAGTCAAGCAGCATCGGATGCGCTGTGCGAGGCCCGCGTCGTGGGGTTCAACACCTACGGCGAACAGCACTGTGGCATCCACATGAACCAGACATTCGTCGGGATCGCATTCTTTCCGCCGGGCGCGGAGACCTTGCCGTGATCGACCGCAACGCGCCTCTCGACGTTCAGGTGGCACGGCAGGACAAGATCATCCGTGCGCTGATCGAACGGGCGAACCAGCGTCACAAGATGGGACGGTCGGCCTATTCCCTGTTCCAGTCGGCAATCGCGCTGCAGGGCAAGGTGTCGGAAAAGACCCGCGATCTTGAGGACGCGCTGACCACCCTTGGCCGCGCGAGCACCGATCTGGAAACGTCGGAAGAGGCGCGCACGCAAACCCAGCAAAGCCTGACCGACGCGCTGGATTCCATGGAGGGCGGGTTTGCCCTGTTCACCGACGGGCAGTTGCGGGTGTGCAACGATTTCTTCCGCCGCCTGATCCCGGACGTGCGGCCGCTGATCCAGCCGGGTCTGACGCTGACGGGCTATTTCCGTGCGATCACCGACAGCCATGACATTGCCCCCCGTGACGAGGCCGACCGTCTGAACGTCAGCGGCGCCGCGATGCGACAGGACCCGGAGGGCGCGCCGCCGTTCGTGTTCGCGCTGAAGTCCGATCGCTGGTTCGTCATCAGCTATCGCCAGACGCCGAACGGCAACACCGTGGTGTTGCAGACCGAAATCACCGCCATCGTGCGGTCGAACCGGCTGGAAAAGGATCGGCTGATCGACGCGCAGGAACATTTCCTGAAGGCGGCGTTCGACAACATGCCCCAGGGGGTGTGCACGTTTTCCGCTGATGGAACGCTGCTGATTGCAAATGTGCGTTTCGCCGGGTTGCTGGCGCTGCCGATGCCGCTGGCGAGGGTCGGCACGTCCTATGCCCAGATTGTCGAGTTCCTGAACGACCGGATCCTGATCGGTGCCTTTCCCCATGACAATTTCGACGGTCTGCTGCGGTATCTGCGCCGGGTCGGCAACCTGCGCCTGCGCGAAAGGCACCTTAATGGCCCGGTGCTGGACATCGACATAGACCCGCTGCCCGATGGCGGATGCATCGTCAACGTGATGGATGTCACCGTGCAGTCGCAAACGACCCAAGATCTTGAAAACCGGGTGCAGGCGCGCACCCAGGAACTGACGGACGTGAACACCGTGCTGCGCCGTCAATATGCCGAACAGGCCCGCGTCGAAGAGGACCTGCGCCTTGCCAAGGCCGAGGTCGAGGCGGCGATGGGATCGAAGACGCGGTTTTTCGCCGCCGCCAGCCATGACCTGCTGCAACCCATCAACGCCGCAAAGCTGCTGATATCGTCGCTGGGGGACATGGCAAAGGACGGCGCGATGGCGGATACCGTCCGGCGGCTGGGCGGATCGTTCCAGTCGATGGAAACGCTTCTGCATGCGCTCTTGGACATTTCCCGGCTGGAATCCGTCGACATGACCCTTGTCGCGAGTGATTTCGCGCTGGGCCCGCTGCTGAACAATCTGGCCGCGGATATCGGGCCGTTGGCCGAGGAAAAGGGCCTGCGGCTGAGCGTGGTCGCGTCCGGGCTGTGGGTGCGCAGCGACCGGCGCTATCTGGCGCGGTCGCTGCAGAATCTGATGACCAACGCGATCCAGTACACCCCGTCAGGCCGGGTTCTGGTGGGGTGCCGCCGCCGCGGCGCAAAGGCGGTGATCGAGGTCTGGGACACCGGGATCGGCATTTCACGCAAGAACCAGGAGGACATCTTCAAGGAATTCACCCGCATCGATCCGTCGGGGGGCGGAGGTTACGGGATGGGTCTGGGCCTGTCGATCGTACAGCGGGCCTGCGCGCATCTGGGCCACGATGTCGCCGTCCGGTCCAAGCCCGGCGTCGGATCGGTGTTTTCCATCACCCTGCCGCTTGCGGAACCGGGCGAAACCGTGGCGCGGGATTCGGAGCGTGTCGCCGCCTTGCCCGCGGCCGAGATGGATCTGATCGTGATGCTGGTGGAAAACGATCCCGGCGTCCTCTTCGCGATGACGCAAAAGCTGGAAAGCTGGGGGGCGAGCGTGCTGGCCTGTGCATCGACCGCCGAGGCTCTGCGCCTTGTGGACGAAATCGGCATGAGTCCCGACATCATCCTTGCCGACTATCAGCTTGATGGCGGCGATACCGGTGTCGATGCCATACTCCGGCTGCGCCTCCGCTCCGGGCTGGACATCCCGGCGATCATGATCACCGCGAGCCAGGACAGCGCGGTCAGGGACGCCGCCGGGCTGCACCGGTTCTCGGTTCTCACCAAGCCGGTGAATCTTTCGCGCCTGCGACCGCTGATTGACTGGAAGACGCGCCGCTCACCCCCGCCCGAAGCGGCCGACGCACCGACGAAGGTCGGCGATGACCGCACGTCTGGCGGCGATACTCTTGCGCTACCTCAAAGGATGACACGATGACGATGATGATGATCCGGACCCTTATCGCGGCGCTGTTGCTGGCAGGGCCGCTGCATGCCGCGGAAACCTACGATCTGATCTTTCGCACCGGCACGCTGGACGACGTGGCCCCCGATCGGATGCTGGCCTACGAGCGGCATGTCGAAATCTCCGACAATCCGGAATATGCGTCCCGCAGCACCGGCGTGGTCGAACTCAGTTTTCACGACGATGACATGGCACGGCTTCAGTTCGTGCAGGGCGACAGGCAACAGGTGTTGGGGATGTTTCCGGCGACGGTGGGCAATCCGATCATCATGTATTTTGTCGAGACGGTGCTGCGCGACGTGGCGCAGGCGGCCGGGGGCAGCCCGTTCTACATCCGCAACCGGATCAAGGAATCGCTGGTCGCGGTCGCGCCCATCGAGGATGCAGAGATCGGTTTCGACGGGACCGAAATCGCGGCCAAGGAGATTACGCTGCATCCGTTCCGCGATGATCCCAACCGCGACAAGATGGGGGTTTACGGCGATCTTGCGCTGACATTCACCATGTCAGATGACGCCCCGGGCTGGTACGCGTCGCTGAGCGCGACGGCCCCGGGTGCCGACGGCGCGGTCGGCTATGTCAATACACTGACCCTGCTGCCGATGGTGGCGGGCAAATGAGGACGGCGGCGCTGGCCCTCGCGGCGGTCGCGGCTTGCGGGCCTGCCGGGGCGCAGGATGTGTCGCAACGGCTGAACGATTATCCGACAGAGGCGCGGGCGGATTACGTGTTCGGGTGCATGGCGGCCAATGGTCAGGGCCAGGACGTGCTGCGCAAGTGTTCGTGTTCCATCGACAGGATCGCGACGATCCTGCCCTATGACAAATATGTCGAAGCCGAAACGGTTCTGTCGCTGCGGCTGGCTGGGGGCGAACGGATGGCGATCTTTCGCACCGCCGCGCCCGCCAGCGCGCTTGTTGCCGATCTGCGCCGTGCGCAGGCCGAGGCGGAGATCCTGTGTTTCTGAAACGTCTGCCCCGTCAGCTTGCCGGGTTCTTGGGCAGGGTCTGTTCGAATACATTGCCCTCGGTGTCATGGGCAATCACGTGGATCAGGTCGGACCCGTTGTCGCGATAGCCGAAGCGGAACACCGGGTTTTCGCTGACCGAAATGCCGCCGGTCAGGGTGAACAACAGCTCGTCGCCCTGCCTTACCTCAAGCCTGTCGATGAAATGCGCGCCAAGAAACAGCTGTGTGATCTGATCGCGCTGCAGGCCGGAATAGTTCGGGTGGCGGATCATGATCTGCGCCTCGCGACGCTGGCCCGACATCATCGGCGCGGCAGTGTCGAACTGGCGCAGCCGCATCTGGCCCATGGATGCCAGAGCCACTTCGGGGTCGCGGGATGCGGGCGCCGAACAGCCGCCCGACGCCTTGACGAAGCGGCCGCTCATGTAGCTTCCCTGATCGGTCTCGGCGATCACGCGGACGTCGGAATACATGTTCACCCTGACCCGAAGCTCGAAATCCAGAGGCTGCATCGCGGCACTGAACGTCATGTCTGCGGCCATGGGTGCCGGGTTCTCGTCGATCACCAGCATCGCACGGGTGATCGGAGGCGCATCCGCCGTCTGCGAGATCACGATCGGGACGGTGGCGGCATCGCTGGCGCGATAGGGCGCCTCTACGGAAAAAATTCCGGATCCGTCCAGAAGCGGCGTGTCGCCCACAAGATCCGCTCTGAGATCCAGTTCCCAGGTGGGGCTGTCGATCAGCGGATTGTCCTGTGCAAGGGCGCCCTGGGCAATCAGTGCGATCAGGCTGGCGGCGACGAGATGTTTCATGCAATCCTCCCTCGGATGGCTGAAACGTACCATAAATCCCGGCAGTGCGAAAACGATCCTTAGGACTCGGTCGCGTGCCATGGGGCCGGGACGCTAGCCGGGACGCTAGGATGAATGCACCATACCGGGGGGAAAGGATGTTCGAGGTTCTGGTTGCACTCTGCCTGAAGGCCGATCCCTTGATTTGCCGGGATGTGCTTGTTCCGGGATACGAAACCGCGACGCAGGCAGACTGCGAGATCGCGCTGGCCGCACGTCCACCCGGTGTCCCCGGTCCGGCGGTCTGCGCGCCGCAGGGCCCGGTTGCCGCGTTCGATGAGGTGGCGCCGGGCGTTTTCGTGCATCTCGGTGGCATCAGCGACGCCGCGGCGGGCAATGACGGCGACGTATCGAATGCGGCCTTCGTCATCGGCGACACCTCTGCGGCGATGATCGACACCGGCGGGTCGCGCAAGGTGGGAGAGTCGTTCTGGCGGGCCATCCGCGCGCGCACCGACCTGCCGGTGAGCCATGCGATCCTGACCCACATGCACCCCGACCACGTGCTGGGCGCTTCGGTCTTTGCCGATGCCGGGGCTGTGGTGGTGGGCCATAACGCTCTGCCGCGCGCGCTGAGCGACCGGTCCGACAGCTATCTCACAAATTTCGGGCAACGGATCGGCGCCGGGCAGTTCCTTGGCACCAGGATTGTTCTTCCGTCGGTGACGGTGGCGCAAAACGCCGACATCGACCTGGGCGGGCGGACGCTTGAGCTGCGGGCCTGGCCCAACGCCCATACCGGCACCGATCTGACGGTGGGCGACGCCGCATCCGGCATCCTGTTCACTGGCGACCTGGTGTTCGAGACCTACACCCCCGCACTGGACGGTTCGGCCCTTGGGTGGCAGAGCGTTCTGTCAACGATGCAGAGCACTGCCTTTACCCGGATCGTTCCGGGCCATGGCGGGCCCCTGCTGGCGTGGCCTTCGGGGGGCGCCGACACCGCGCGCTATCTCGATCTTCTGGTGGCCGACACCCGCGCGGCCATCGCACGCGGCGATACGCTGAGCGAGGCGGTTAAGACGGTCGCAAGGGACGAGGCGGACAGATGGGAGCTTTTCGGTCTGTTCAATCCGCGCAACGCGACGGTCGCCTATACCGAGCTTGAGTGGGAATGATCAGCCGTCCAGATGTGCCGAAAGCGCCTGGGCGATGCCATAGGCGCGCTTTTCCAGGATAACCGGCGTTTCGCAGACATAGGTCAGCGCCTGCGCGCGGTCGGTATAGATCCGCTGATCCCAGTCGAGCTGTTCCTCGAGGACATCGACTCGATCGTAATCGGGATCATCGCGCGCCATCTCCTCCTCCATCGCGTTGCGGGCCGAGTCGATCCGGGCGGCGACGTCGATCTGGGTGAGGGAATAGCGCGAGATGCCGGCGATCAGGCGCGTCCGCTCGCGGTCAATGCGGGTGAACACGTCGGCAAACATGCGGCCAAGATCGCCGTCTCCCAGATCCGGATGGGCGGCAACGAAACCGTCGATCATCATGCTTGCCTGTTCCAGAGTCACGCGGCGAAGCACCAGCGTGTCCACCAGTTCCTCCGCCTCTGCCGCTACACCGTCAGGCAGATCGCCCTCAGGAATCTCCTGCGACCACATCAACCCCGGCGACAGCTGTTCCACCTTGCGCTGGATGCAGGGCCATGTAGGGTCGGCGAAATCCGCCGCTGCGACAGGCGGGACAACCAGCGACACAAGGACGCAGACGACCGCAACAGTTGTGGTTTTCATGGACGTATCCTCTTTTTTCAAGTGTAGCAGGGGCCACGCCGGTGTCCACGGCGTGAAACACACACCAAGGTCGTAGTTGGCGCAAACTGGGTGTGGCGGTACGGTTTTTTACCGGTCGTCAGAACCGGATGGAACGGGACCTCGGGAGGAATTTCATGCGCACACGCGCTGCTGTCGCCACTGCTGCCGGCAAACCACTGGAGATCATGGAGGTCAACCTTGACGGTCCCCGTGCCGGTGAGGTCCTGGTGGAGATCAAGGCGACCGGACTGTGCCACACGGATGAATTCACCCGGTCGGGCGATGACCCGGAGGGTATATTTCCAGCGATCCTGGGCCATGAGGGCGCGGGCATCGTGATCGAGGTGGGCGAAGGCGTGACCACCCTGGAGGTCGGCGATCACGTGATCCCCCTCTACACGCCGGAATGCCGCGAATGCGAGTATTGCCTGAATCCGAAAACCAACCTCTGCCAGAAGGTGCGTGCCACCCAGGGACAGGGGCTGTTGCCTGACGGAACGACCCGGTTCTCGATGCTGGACGGTACGCCGATCCATCACTACATGGGCTGTTCCACATTCGCCAACCATACGGTTGTGCCCGAGATCGCGCTGGCGAAGGTCCGCAAGGACGCGCCGTTCGACAAGATCTGCTATATCGGCTGCGGCGTGACCACGGGCATCGGCGCGGTGATCAACACCGCCAAGGTCGAGATCGGATCGCGCGGCGTGGTGTTCGGGCTGGGCGGCATCGGTCTCAACGTGATCCAGGGGCTGCGCCTTGCCGGGGCCGACCAGATCGTCGGCGTCGATCTGAACGACGGCCGGGAAGAGATGGCGCGCCGGTTCGGGATGACGGATTTCGTCAACCCTACAAAGGTACAGGGCGATCTGGTGGCGCATCTGGTCGAACTGACCAAGGGCGGCGCGGACTATACCTTCGATGCCACGGGCAACGTCAAGGTAATGCGCACCGCGCTGGAATGCGCCCACAAGGGATGGGGCGAATCCATCATCATCGGTGTCGCGCCCGCAGGGGCCGAAATTTCGACCCGACCGTTCCAGCTCGTCACCGGGCGGTCCTGGCGCGGCACGGCGTTCGGCGGCGCAAAGGGCCGCACGGACGTACCCAAGATCGTGGACTGGTACATGTCGGGCAAGATCGAGATCGACCCGATGATCACCCACAAGCTGACCCTGGACGAAATCAACCACGGTTTCGATCTGATGCACGAAGGCAAGTCGATCCGCGCGGTGGTGGAGTTTTGAGGGACCTCGGACATCTGGAGCTTGTCTCGCAGAACCGTTGTTTCGGCGGCGAGCAGGCGGTCTATACCCACGCGTCAGAGGTCTGCGGCACCGACATGACGTTCGCAGTCTATCTGCCGCCACAAGCCAAGGTGCGGTCGGTGCCGGTGCTGTGGTATCTTTCGGGACTGACCTGCACCCACGACAATGCGATGAGCAAGGCCGGATTGCAGGGCCATGCCGCGCGGCTGGGGATCGCACTCGTGTTTCCCGACACCTCGCCCCGCGGCGACGGGGTTGGAGACGACGACGCCTACGACCTGGGCATGGGCGCGGGGTTCTATCTGAACGCGACACAAGATCCGTGGCGCGCGAATTACCGGATGTACGACTACGTAGTGAAGGAACTGCGCGCCGTGGTGCAGGGATCGATGCCCGTCACCGACCGTCACGGCATCACCGGGCATTCCATGGGCGGGCACGGCGCGCTGACCATCGCGATGCGCAACCCCAAGCTGTTCACGTCGCTTTCCGCCTTTTCCCCCATCGTCAACCCGACCCAGTCGGACTGGGGTCGCAAGCAGTTCAGCAGCTATCTGGGCGACGACGAAAGCACCTGGGCGCAGTACGACGCGACGATCCTGATGGGCGAAACCGGCTGGCCCCGCGACATCCTGATCGACCAGGGCGCGGACGACCAGTTCATAGACCTGCTGCGGCCTCAGGCGTTTGCAGAGGCCGCCGCGGCCCGGCGCCAGCCCTGCACGCTGCGGACCCACGCCGGCTACGACCACAGCTATTTCTTCGTGTCGAGCTTTGCCGCCGACCACATGGAATGGCACGCCGAACGTCTCAATGCCCGCTAGACGCATCTGCATTAAGGAACAGACCCGATGCCGTGCCCGACACCAGCCATGATCGAGAGACTTTCGAACCGGAACGTTGTCCCGGCAGCGGGCGGGCGGGCGACGACACGCAATTTCCCTCGCCCGAAGAGGCACGAACCGCATGTACGACATCTGAAAAATGTCGCCGTGCGGGTTTCGCGAGGTTCGATCGTGCAGTGAGATTGCCGTCTGGCGACGTCACGTCGCCACGACGGAAATACAAGAGCGAACGACCGCAGCTCAGGCCTGGATGGTTTGGTCCTGCATTCACAACAACTGGGAGGTTATGATGAAAATGAAACTTGCACTTACCACCGCGGCCCTTCTGGCGACGACCAGCATGGTCAGCGCCAACGAGGAACTGCAAGCGCTGATCGACGATCCCAACCAATGGGCGATCCAGACCGGCGACTACAAGAACCAGCGCTATTCCGAGCTGGACCAGATCAACAAGGACAACGTCGGCGACCTTCAGGTGGCCTGGACGTTCTCGACCGGCGTTCTGCGCGGCCACGAGGGCTCGCCGCTGGTGATCGGCGACACGATGTACGTGCACACGCCGTTCCCGAACATCGTCTACGCTCTCGATCTGGCCAACGAGGGCAAGATCATCTGGAAGTACGAGCCCAAACAGGATCCGGACGTCATTCCGGTGATGTGCTGTGACACCGTCAACCGCGGTGTCGCCTATGCGGACGGCAAGATCTTCCTGCATCAGGCGGACACAAAGCTCGTTGCGCTGAATGCCGAGACGGGGGCCGAGGAATGGAGCGTCCAGAACGGCGACTCTTCCATCGGCGAGACCAACACCGCCACGGTTCTGCCGGTGGGCGACAAGGTCATCGTCGGTATCTCCGGCGGCGAGTTCGGGGTTCTGGGCCATGTGACGGCCTACAACATTGCCGATGGCAGCCAGGCATGGCGCGCCTATTCCATGGGTCCCGACGACATGCTTCTCGTCGATCCCGAGACCACGACGCACCTTGGCGAGCCCATCGGCGAGAATTCCGGAACCAACACCTGGGAAGGCGATCAGTGGAAGATCGGCGGCGGCACCACGTGGGGATGGTATTCCTACGACGCCGAAGAGAACCTGATCTATTACGGCACGGGCAACCCCTCGACGTGGAACCCAGCGCAGCGGCCCGGCGACAACCGCTGGTCGATGACCATCATGGCGCGCGATGCCGATACCGGCATGGCCAAATGGTTCTACCAGATGACCCCGCACGACGAATGGGATTATGACGGTGTCAACGAGATGATCCTGACCGAACAGGAGATTGACGGCGAACAGCGCAAGCTGCTGACCCACTTCGATCGCAACGGTCTGGGTTACACCATGGACCGCGTCACCGGCGAACTGCTGGTTGCCGAAAAGTTCGACCCCACGGTAAACTGGACCACCGGCGTCGACATGGACAAGGAAAGCGACACGTACGGCCGTCCCCAGGTCGTAGCGCAGTATTCGACCGAACAGAACGGCGAGGATGTGAATTCCACCGGGATCTGTCCGGCGGCGCTGGGATCGAAGGATCAGCAACCTGCTGCCTATTCGCCCAAGACCGAAATGTTCTATGTGCCGACAAACCACGTCTGCATGGATTACGAACCGTTCCGCGTGTCCTACACGGCCGGTCAGCCCTATGTGGGCGCGACCCTTGCGATGTACCCCGCCCCCGACAGCCACGGCGGCATGGGCAACTTCATCGCCTGGGACAACCTCAAGGGCGAGATCAAGTGGTCGCTGCCCGAACAGTTCTCGGTCTGGTCCGGGGCTCTTGCGACGGCCGGCGACGTGGTGTTCTACGGCACGCTCGAAGGCTATCTGAAGGCAGTCGATTCAGAAACCGGCGAGGAACTTTACAAGTTCAAGACCCCGTCCGGGATCATCGGCAACGTGATGACCTATACCCATGAGGACAAGCAGTATCTTGCCATCCTCTCGGGTATCGGCGGCTGGGCAGGCATCGGCCTTGCGGCCGGTCTGACCAACCCCAATGACGGTCTGGGCGCCGTGGGCGGCTATGCCGCACTCAGCGACTACACCGCGCTGGGCGGCCAGATGACCGTGTTCGCGCTTCCGGACTGACATCTTTCGGACAATCTGATCCGGCGCGGGAAAACGCCCGCGCCGGATCGACCGTCTCTGCGACGTGTTCGATGCCAAAGTGGCCCCGGTCACTGCGATGTGTTCATCGAGCGCCGATACGACCAGTTCATGACCACATGAGGAAGCAGACATGTTCCGTACCACCGCCGCGCTTTTGGCCACGACCGCGCTGATGGCGCTGCTTGGACCGGCAGCGACTGCGCAAACCAGCGACACCGATATTCCCGGCGCCGAGACCGCGCCGGTGCCGCCGACCGATGGAACCCAGCCGCAGGGGTCGGTCACGATGACCGGACCCGAGTCCGGAACCGAAGGGTCAGGCGATGCAATGGCACAGGAAACCACGCCCTGCGCCGAGGACGATGCGGACTGCGAATCAGCCGCAACTGCCGACAGCGACGTGCCGGGCGCCGAGACGGCACCGGTGCCGCCGACCGATGGAATCCAGCCACAGGGGTCGGTCACGATGACAGGACCCGCATCGGATCCGGCAGCGGACGAGGCCGATGACGGCGAAACAGGGAATGCCGAGACAGACACTCCGACGGAAGACGGTGCCGATGCCGATACGGCGACACCCTCCGACGCCGATGGGGAAATCGACTTTATCACGGTCCAGTACGAAGAGGGCGGGCGATACTACGCAGAAGAAGACGTGCCGACCTACAACGTGATGGACGACGGCACGGTCGACTATCCGACCTACAACGGGTTCCGGCGATATCATTCGGAATGCCATGTCTGCCACGGCCCGGATGGCGAGGGATCGTCCTATGCACCGGCGCTGAAGAACTCGGCGCTCGACATGGACTACTATGAGTTCGTTAACATCGTCGCCTCTGGCAAGCAGGTGGTCAACGCCGGCCAGAACCAGGTGATGCCGTCGTTCGGCAACAACCTGAACGTGATGTGCTTTCTTGACGATATGTACGTCTATCTCAAGGCCCGTGGCACCGATGCCATTCCGCGCGGGCGGCCGGCCAAGAAGGAAGACAAGACGGAAGCCATCCGTGAGGCAGAGAATGAATGCCTGGGCTAAAGCGGCCGGGCTGATTGTCGCGGTTCTTGCAGCCGCGCCGGTCACCGCCCAGACTTCGGATCTTGTGTCAGATTCGGCGTTCCGCGTCTGCGCCGACCCGGCGAACGAACCGATGTCCGATCGCGACGGGCTTGGGTACGAAAACCGGCTTGCAGAATTCTTCGCGGCGAAACTTGACCTTCCGCTGCGCTATGAATGGTATCCCATGGCGACGGGATTCATTCGCCAGACCCTGCGCGCAAACAAGTGCGACGTGGTGATCGGCTATGCCCAGGGGCACGAACTGGTTCTGAACACCAACCACTATTTTACGTCGGCCTATGCGCTTGTCACATCGCGCGACAGCCCCATCGCCGATGTGGACAACCTGTCTGACGAACGTCTGAAGGGACTGCGCATCGGGGTTGTTGCAGGATCGCCTCCCGCCACCCACCTTGCGCGCAACGGGCTGATCGGCAATGCCGAAGCGTATAATCTGGTGGTGGACCGGCGCGTGGAATCACCGATTCCGAATATGCTGGGCGATCTGGAGAGCGGCGCCATCGACGCCGCCCTGATCTGGGGTCCGATCGCCGGGCCGCTGGTGAAAGCCGGACATTCGACGTTGCAGGTGACGCCGCTGCTGAAGGAAACCCTGCCGCCGCGACTGTTCTTCCGCATCACCATGGGTGTGCGGCTGGGGGAAAAGGTCTGGCAGCGCAAGCTTAATTCTCTGATCCGCCGCAATCAGGCCGAGATTGACGCGATCCTGCGGGATGCGGGTGTGCCGCTGATCAACGACATGGGCGACGGGCTGCTGGATCCGACGCTGTGATCCGTGCTGCGCTGATTGCGTTTTGCCTGCCGTTGGCAGCACTGGCGCAATCAGTTGCCGAACCGGACAGCTACCGGACCGACGATTATCGCGCCCCTGTCCCGGTATCCTTGCAGGGTGCAACGGTTGTTGATGCCGATGCTGCTCATGCGCTTTGGAAAACCGGGCGGGTGACGTTCATCGACGTTCTTCCGCGGGCTCCCAAACCTGAAAACCTGCCCGAAGGCACGATCTGGCGCGACCAGCCGAGAACATCGATCCCCGGTGCGCTTTGGCTGCCGAATGTCGGCTATGGCGCGCTGGCGGATGTTACCCGGACCTATTTCCAAACCGGGCTGTCTCTTGCAACGGATGGGAATCGGGACGCACCGATTGTGTTCTTCTGCCTTTCGGAGTGCTGGATGTCGTGGAACGCGGCCCGGCGCGCGCTGGAATATGGCTATGAGCGTGTCTTCTGGTTTCCAGGAGGTACCGATGGCTGGACGCTGGGGGAATACCCGACCGAAGTGCTGGAGCCTTTGCCCGGATACTGAGCGTGGTTGCACCAGGGTCCGGTGGGTCCTTTCGCAGACGCCGCAATGGCCTGCGCGCTGCGCCCGGTCTGGTTCGGGCGAAATTTCCAGATCGGGCGCCCACAGGGGGTCAGATCGGTCCCGTCGGTCGGTCCCTCCCCGAACTCATTTTCGATAATAGCCGCAAATGAATCCCGGTCGGTCGGCTGAATACTCGGGCGATCCGGTCGCGGCGCTTGATCGGGCAGGGCGTGCCATGCAACTCATGACACATGACGCTGACAACCCCCAGGATCGCCCCGCAGGAAACCTATGATGTCGCGATCGTCGGCGGCGGGATCATGGGTGCATCGGCGGCATGGTTCCTGACCCGCGAGCCGACCTTCGATGGCAAAGTGATCGTGATCGAGCGTGATCCGAGCTATGAGTTTGCCTCGACCACGCACACCAACAGTTGCATCCGCCAGCAATTCTCAAGCACCCTGAACATCCAGATCTCTCAATTCGGGGCGCGGTTCGTGCAGAACCTGCGCGAAGAGATGGGCGGGAATCCCGACATCCCGAATCTGAAAATCCAGAATTTCGGCTATATGTATCTTGCCGATACGCCTGCCCTTGCCGATGTCCTGCGCGCCAGCCATGCGGTACAGGTGGCTGCGGGCGCCGGCACCCGGCTTTTGGCCCGCGACCGGATCGCCGAGGCGTTTCCGTTCTATCGGCTGGATGACATCGTTCTGGGCAGTCACAATACCCTGGACGAGGGTTATTTCGACGGCAGCACGGTTTTCGATTGGTGGCGCCGTGACGGGCGGCGCCGCGGTGTGACGTTCGCCACGGGAGAGGTCGTGGCCCTGACGCGGGACCGGTCCGGCCGCCGGA
>JBGTLJ010000027.1:0-2421 GCA_041744175.1 Oceaniglobus sp.
TGGCAGAAGCGGCATCCATGGGTGTAATCGGCGAGGCTGGCGACTGTTCCAGGGATCGTCGGAAGGATCGATTTTGGCACCGTCTCCAGCGTAGGGATTGAGCGGAGCAGGGCTTTTGTATAACCATGCAGAGGATTTCCAAAAAGCTCCCGCACCGGCGCGCTCTCCACCACCCGGCCCGCATACATCACCACCACATCGTCGCAGGTCTGCGCCACCACGCCCAGATCGTGGGTCACCAGCAGCACGGCGGCGCCCGTGCGTTCGCGCAGATCCGCCATGAGATCAAGGATCTGCGCCTGGATCGTCACGTCGAGCGCGGTGGTGGGTTCGTCGGCGATCAGCAGGTCGGGATCGTTGGCCAGTGCCAGCGCGATCATCACCCGCTGGCGCTGGCCCCCCGAAAGCTGATGGGGATGGTCGTCTGCGCGGCTGTGCGGCGAGGGCAGACCGACAAGGTCCAGCATCTCCACCGCCCGCTCGCGCGCCGCGCGTTTCGACAGCCCGGAATGGACCGACAGGCTCTCCTCGATCTGCGCGCCGCAGGTGTAGACCGGATTCAGCGAGGTCATCGGTTCCTGGAAGATCATCCCGATCCGCCCGCCGCGCAGGCGGCGCATGTCCGGTTCCGGCAGCACCAGAAGATCCTGCCCGTCAAACAGGATCTGCCCGCCCGCATAGACCCCCGGAGGCCGCGGGACCAGCCGCATGATCGCCAGCGACGTGACGGACTTTCCGCAGCCCGATTCGCCGACAACCCCCAGCGTGCGGCCCCGTTCCAGCGAAAAGGACACCCCCTGCACGGCGTGCTGCACGGTGCCGCCGATGTGGAAATCGATGGCGAGATCTTCGACCTTGAGGAGCGTGTTCTTCTCGTATGACATCGGTATTTTTTCCGTATGCGCGGAGCCTGCGGCGGTGCGCCCCTATGTATAGACAAGCGGCGAGGCCCGGTCGTGCGGGCGGTCGGCATAATCGAGCGCCCTGAACGCCTGTTCGGCCCGCCGTTGCGCCGCCTGAAGCCGGTCGAGCGCATCGGACAGATCGAAGGCCGGCACGTCGCCGTCGATGACAACATGGCGGCCATCCACGAACACGTCCCGCACCGCGCGTTCCGCTGCGACATAGATCAGCGAGCGCAGCGGATCGCGCAGCGGCATCATCGCCGGATGGGTCACATCGGCGAGGAACAGATCCGCGCGGGCACCCGGCGCAAGCCGCCCGATGTCGTCACGCCCGAGGATCGCCGCGCCGCCCAGAGTGGCCGCATCGAAGATGTCGGAAGTGCGCAGGTCATAGGGATTTTTCGCCATCACGCGGGACAGGTACAGGGCGGTGCGCATCTCTTCGAGCATGTTGTGGGGATAGGTGTCGGTTCCTATCCCCACGGGAATTCCGCCGCGGATGTAGCGCCCCACGGTGTTCATCGCGATGCCGCGGCGCTGGAACACCGTGGGGCAATGGGCGACCGCGGCGCCCGAATCTCGCAGCAGCGCGAAATCGTCCGCCTCGGGCCAGAACACGTGGGGATAGTCGTTGAGGAATATGCCGTGGCCGATGATCGCGCCGGGCCCGAGCACCCCGAGCCTGTCGAGCCATTCGAGCGGGGTCATGCCGTGGCGGCGGGTGATCTCTGTGAATTCCACCACCGACTGCGCGGCGTGGATCTGGAACGGCAGGCCCCTGTCCTGCGCCAGCGCAAAGCTGTCGGCGATCAGGTCCGGCGTGCAGGTGTCGATCTGGCTGGGCGAGATCATGCCCGAAAGCCGCCCCGAGGGATGGGCGATGGCGGCATCCACGGTGGCCACCGCATCGTCCATCGCGGCGCGGCCCGCCGCTTCGTCCCACTCATAGGTCACCACATGGCCGTTGTCGGTGTACCAGCGCGCGGAGCGATACATCGGCGACACGATCCCGCGCAGGCCCGATGCGGCAAAGGTGTCGATCCATCCGTCCCAGTTCACCGACAGGTCCACCAGCGTGGTGACCCCGGACTTCAGCAGTTCGCTGTACGTCACCTCTACGCAGGCCCGCCGCCCGTCGTCATCGGGGCGAAACAACGGCATGAACTCATAGAGCGACGACATGCCGAGCCGCGGAGAGCCAAGCTCGTCCAGCATCCCCTTGTTCATCGCCTCCGAACTTGGGTGGGAATGGATGTTGACAAGGCCGGGGGACACCAGCCGGTCGCGCCCGTCGATCTCGGTCGTGGCCTCGCCGGTATAGCTGCCGCCCACATGGGTGATGCGGTCGCCGTCAAACGCCACGTCGCAGTCGCGCAGATAGGTGTGGGCATTCTTGTCGGGATCGAAGGCGACGATCCAGGCGGCGTTGCGGATCACGGTGACGGGCATGGTCAGACCTCGGACAATAAGGGAAAAAAGGGGCCGCAGACCTTGCGGCCCCAGTTCAGGGAGAGTT
>JBGTLJ010000028.1:0-4271 GCA_041744175.1 Oceaniglobus sp.
CATTCGGACGCGGCGAGACACCGAAATCCCGCGCGCCGCCAAGGGAGACCGCCGCAGGACAACAGGCCGACACATGCAGCCAGCCACTCGATGCCCCGGCAGCGTCCGCAGTCCTGCGGCCAGATCCCGGAAAACAACGCCTCATCCTTCGACTGCACCAGGAGCGACGCGCCAAAAACCGATGTAGCGTTGCGGAAACCGACGATCCGAACGCTCCCGGCACCTGCCCAGCACCGCGTCGCGCTGCCTCAGTCTGCTAGCGTAGGCCGAGCAATCCCCATACCACCGAACACTGCCCGCGCTTTCCTCCTTGTCAGGTTTATCGCCGCTGAATGATGCCCATCCAGCAGCCACAAACCTTCAACAAAACGGTCATTCGACGTGAGCGAATGAACGTCGGCGTTCGACGGGCCTTTGAACACCTTGGTGTCAATTGCCATCCGGATCCTGGCGCAGGGCATGGGCAAGGCGACGAATGCGAATGGCGCGGTTGAGTTCGCCACCGAAGATGAGGACCAAAGCAGCCAAGTACAGGAAGTAAAGCGCCGCCACGATCCCCGCGAGCCCGGCGTAATAGGTTGCATAAGTGGCAAAATTGGCGAGGTAGAACGAGAATGCCGCCGTCAGCAAGGTCCACGCTATGACCGTAAAGAGAACTCCGGGATATATCGACGAGAAGCGTGTGCGCCGGGCGGGAAGGAAGACATGTGCCAGAAAAAGCGAAAACACCAAAATAATCGCGGCGGCCGGATAGCGCACGAGCCGTATGGTCACCGAGGCCGGATCGAAGCCGGGAAAAAAGATATGCAGCCAAGAGCCTGCGCCGGGCGCCAGGACAAGAAGATATCCGACCATCACAAGCACGAGACTGGCGATAACAACCATGAAGACCATCACCGGATAGAGGACATACCATGAACGGGTCTCGCGCACCCCGTAGGCCCGGTTAAGTCCCACGCGCACCCCGTCCACGCCGCCCAGTGCGAACCAGATCGTCAACAGGATACCGGTGGAGAGCACGCCACCGCGCTGGACAGTCATCACCTGCCGCACCTCCGAAACGATGGGCTCGATGAGCGTTGCAGGCACAATGGCGATCAGAAACGAGACGAGATCTTCGGCCATGCTCTGGCTACCGACAAAGGCAGTCATCGAAGAGGTGAAGATGAGAAAGGGAAAGACCGCGAGAATTACGCGGAACGCAACGTTGCCGGCCAATCCGAAAGCGTCGTCGCTCCACAGGCGCAACCCGGCCTCGCGCGTGACACCCCACGCGCCGCGCCAGCCTTTTCCGCGCAGCAGCCACTCGGGATTGTCGGTGACTATTCCGTGGGTGATGACGGCATCGCGCCCCGCTTCGACCGGCTGACGTTTCTCCATGCGGCATCTCGCTTCGTTCCAGGATGTTTTTATAGGGCGGCGCGATTGGAACTAGTAGCACGTGATCTCATCGGGCGAACTCCTGGCGCGAACTTCATCTTCAGATCGTTTAGAGGGATAACTGGCTGACGTTTGGGCCCTCCGCCACATGGGTCATCATAGGCGCCAAGCGGACATTGCGCGCCGAGCCTCGCGGTCGGCCACCTACACACCGAAATGCAAAGGGCCGCCCCGAAGGACGGCCCCTGCAAACCGGTTCTGGTGAACGGTTCTAGCGCTTGGAGAACTGGAAGCTCTTGCGCGCCTTGGCCTTGCCGTACTTCTTGCGTTCCACCACGCGGCTGTCGCGGGTCAGGAACCCTGCAGCCTTCAGCGCGCCGCGCAGAGACGGGTCATAGAACTGCAACGCCTTGCTGATGCCGTGCTTGACTGCGCCCGCCTGACCAGAAAGCCCGCCACCCTTGACCGTGGCATGGACATCGAACTGCCCTTCCACATTGGCCACCGTGAACGGCTGACGCAGGATAAGACGCAGCACGGGACGGGCGAAATAGACCTCCTGATCACGGCCGTTGACAACGATCTTGCCCGATCCGGGCCTGATCCAGACCCGTGCGACCGCATCCTTGCGCTTTCCGGTGGCGTAGGAGCGGCCCAGTTCGTCGCGCTTTTGTTCGTGTACCGGCCCGACAGAAACGTTGGCCGCCAGATCGCTGCCTGCCACAGCGTCGTTCAATTCGTCGAGGGATTTGATTTCATTGGCCATGCTCATGCGCTCCGCGTGTTTTTCTTGTTCATCGCCGCAACGTCCAGAACCGTGGGGTTCTGCGCCTCGTGCGGGTGGTCTGGCGATGCGTAGACCCGCAGATTGGTCATCTGCTGACGCGTCAGCTTGCCGCCCGGCAGCATCCGCTTGACCGCCATGGTCACAACACGCTCGGGGAATTTCCCCTCGAGAATCTGGCCAGTGGTGCGGGACTTGATCCCGCCCGGATAGCCGGTGTGCCAGTAGTTCGGCTTGTCCCGCTTGTTGCCGGTCAGCTGGATCTTGTCGGCATTGATGACGATCACGTTGTCGCCCATGTCCATGTGGGGGGTGAAGCTCGGCTTGTGCTTGCCGCGCAGACGCATGGCGATGATCGACGCAAGGCGGCCCAGAACCACGCCTTGGGCGTCGATCAGGATCCACTGTTTGTCGATGTCCGCCGGGGTCGCGGTGAAGGTTTTCATGACATGTCCTGTAGAGAATGGCGTGGCACGTCTGCGCCACCTCGGATTGGGTTGTTCTAAAGATTTGCGCAGTAAGGTCAATCATCTGTGAGCGAATAGATCCCAATAAAAACAGCAGGTTGTAAATAAGGTATCTCTGCACCCCATAGACAGCCGACGGATGCCGGGCCGAATGCAGCAAATTTGCCATGTCCCGCCGATGGGGGCTTGCCTGACGGGGCACCGCCGCTTAGGTGAAACATTCATGCGGGACCGATCCCAACCCCGTTCGATCGGGGGGGCGCTAAGGAACCACGGATTTCAATCTACTGGAACGAAGGGGAGTGCCATGGACGGCTCCAACCTCTTCCAACTGGGGATCGGTCTGGAGACAGGCGCCCAAGCGGAAGACATCTGCGGCATCGATGTCGCCAACATCAATCACGACATTTTCGACGCGACGCGCGACGATCATTTCATCCGCAAGGATGGCAAGGTCTTTGCGGGCACCCACCTGATCATCGAGGTCGTGAATGGCCGCGGTCTGGATGACGAGGCCCGCATCCAGCAGGCGTTCCGCGATTCCGTCGATCTGTGCGGCGCCACGCTGCTGCACATCCATACCCACAAGTTTTCTCCCCAGGGGGTTTCGGGTGTCGCCGTGCTGGCCGAATCCCACATCTCGGTCCACACGTGGCCCGAGATCGGGTATGGCGCCTTCGACGTCTTCATGTGCGGCGATGCCAACCCCTGGCGGGCGGTCGACGTGCTGAAAGCGGCGTTTGGCACTGACGACGTCAGGGTCAGGGAACTGCTGCGCGGCGACGGTCTGATCGACGGGGCGACTGCGGCCTGACACGTCAGCCGTGCAGCGCCGCAACCGTCTTGAGCGACGAGAACCCGTAGAGCGCCTCGAACCCCTTTTCGCGGCCGTGACCTGACAACCCGGTGCCGCCGAAGGGCAGTTCGACCCCGCCCCCCGCGCCGTAATTGTTCACGAACACCTGACCGGCACGAAGCGCGCGGGCCAGCCGCATCTGGCGCGCGCCATCGCGTGTCCAGACCGACGCGACCAGGCCGTATGGCGTTCCGTTTGCGATCGCCACCGCCTCTGTCTCGTCCTCGAACGGGATGACGACCTGCACGGGACCGAAGATTTCGTCCTGCGAAAGGGTATGACCGGGCGGCACACCGGCGAACAGCACCGGCGCGACATAGACGCCCCCGGCAGGCGCGTCTGCGACGATCTGTCCCTCGGCCACACGTTCGAGGTTGTGGCCCATGTCCAGATAGCGGCTCACTGTCGATTGCTGTCGCCGCGACACCAGCGGACCAAGATCCAGATCGGCCAGCGCGGGGCCGACGCGCAGGGCCCGGTATCGCGCAGCCATGGCCGCGACGACCCGGTCATAGATTCCGCGCTGCACGACGATCCGGGACGAGGCGGAACAGGTCTGTCCCGCGTTCTGGATGCCCGCGTTGACAAGAAACGGCAACGCGGCGTCGATGTCGGCATCATCGAACACCAGCTGCGGCGATTTGCCCCCGAGTTCGAGGGTGACCGGAACGACGTTCGCGCCCGCCGCCTGCTGAACCGCCCGCCCGGTCGCGACGGACCCGGTGAAAGAGACATGCCGCACCCCCGGATGCCCGGCAAGCGCCGCGCCCGCAACCGTGCCCAG
>JBGTLJ010000029.1:0-5969 GCA_041744175.1 Oceaniglobus sp.
GCATCTCGCGAGATTTGGATGACGCGATTGTTGAACATCCCGATCGCGTCGGGGATCGAGATGACGAAGTTCCGCATTGTCAGGCCACCGCGCGCCGTGAGGAACGCAAAGTTCTGACCCGCCGTGGGGATGAGGTGCATCTTGTCAAAAACAATCTGACTTGGCAGGTTCGCTACTCGACCGTTTTCGGTCGATATGATCTGCGTGCCGCCCTCGCAGCGCATCCGGTCGATACTGAGCCGCCCGGCGACTGGTTTTCCCGAGCTGTTCCATCGGATCAGCGGCTGCGCTGCCGCCCCGGCCCAAGAGTTGTAGGAGCCAAGGTCGCACATCGTGAAGCAGTGCGGCTTGCCCGCGTTTCCGGTGCGGAAAGGTCCGTGGTCGGCAATGAACGGGGCGACGGTCTCGGACTTGCCTCCGCCGGTATAGGACAGCGGGTTCTGCTTCAGCGTCGTGCCCGCAAAGCCGAGCCAACCAGTGCCTCCGGCGAGATAGCCGTAGTTGAACCAGTTCGTGATGTAGGTATCGCTGAGGACGATTGCGGGTGTCGGTGTGTCGATCGGGGCAACGCCCGTTGCCCAACCCGTCATGAGCATGTTGTGGATAGTTACGTGCCCCTGAAGGGTCTGCGGCGCGATAGCGTTGGAGGGTTTGATCGTGTTCTCGGGCATGCCCGCGTCATATGGGCCGATCATGTCGATGCCCCAGACCGCGAGTTCGCCGTTGATGTCGCGGAATAGCATTCCGCCTCCTGAAACACTATCCATCTGCCAGACCGGTGCAGGTCCGGATCCGAACGCGCCGATCTGGAAGTTGTTGCGGGAATATACGCCGAGTCCCTCTTGGAAGGTCTCGCCACGTCGCAACAGGATCCGGGTATCGGCGTTCTTGCTTGCCGCTCCGAGCGCCTTGCCCACCGATGTCACCCAAAGGGATCCTGCAGGCGCGTCCGTGAAGTCGCCGCCGTTCGAGACACAGATCGTCCTGACGCCGGGAAAAACCGCATCCGGATCGGCGATTGTCACGACCACTGTGGCCGCAACGGTGCTGATGCCGTCGAACGCCTCGCAGGTGACGGCATAGGTCCCGGGTGTCGCCCATGTGTGTGACACGACAGGCCCATAGGCGACGTTGCGATTACGGCCCCACGGGAAGTCCGCATCAAGGCGGGCGTAGTCGCCAAGGTCGCCGAATGTCCACTTGTAACGAAGGTCGTGATACGGTCGGGTGGTGTTGAAGCCCTGACCGATGGCGGAGAATACCATGCCTGCAGGCGCGATGCCCGAAGTCCGGGACTGATCGATGACGACTGTCGGGTTCCCGGTCGAGGTCGTGACGCTGCGGATCGGGGACCAGTCGTCGCGTACGATCTTGGCAGGGTCGGTCGGCCTGGTGAACTTCGTTTCGGAGCTGAAAGCGCCTTCGTAGTAAACCGGGCGAACTCGCACCGTGTTGGCGGCATTGGCGACACCCCTGACGTATCGCGTTGCGTTGACAGCCTCGCCCAGTTCCAGCGGCGTCACGACGCCTTCGACTTCGGCCTCGTAGTAGGCGAGCCAGTGGCCATCCATCTGGGGTGCCCGCACAACATCGAGCGCAATCATGTCGCCCGACAGGCCGGATACGGCCCGGACCGTCCAGTCCCGCTCGCTCAGTCCGTATCCCATTTTCTGTTGTCCCCACACGTCGCGCAGTGCGGTGACCGAATACCCGCCCTGTGTCGCGGTGATACCAACATTGCCGCCGATGGGGAAACCTTCGAATCTGAAAGCCATCAGGTGTTCTCCTTGATTTGCATGCCGCTTAGGGTGACGGAAGTGCCCATAACGTGACCGAGGAAGACGAATCCGATATGTCGCTTCAGCGGATCGGCACCGCTGTAGGTCTGGATAAGATCGAAGGTCTGCGTCCCCGCCTCGGTAAACGTGAACGCCTTGTTCAGGATCGCGGGGGATAAAGTCCGCCCGGTGGCGTCACGGACATAGACCGTGCAGGCCCCGGATACCGTCAGATTGCCGGTATAGCGCACCGTCGACTGCGCCGGTATGTCGCCCGACGTGAACCACGAGACCCGTCCGATACCGCTCTGTCCGCCGCCATAGGCCGCGGTTGCTGTGACAACCGTGGAGGACCCCGTTTCGTTCACCGTCACGCCCTCGGTGTAATCGGGAGCCCGCGTGAAACTGACGAGGCTCTGGAATTGAACGGCAACCGTGAAGACAGCACTCTCCAGCACCAGCTGTCCGACATTGTTGGTCCATGTCTCGCGCAGCGTCACGCTGCCGGGCGGTCCGGTGTAGGTCGCGGCCGTTTCCCCCGGAACGTCGGCACCGTCCACACGCCATTGCAGCGTCCGCACCGGCACCCCGTCGTCGGGATCGTAGAGGATCAGGCCAGATTGCGCCGTGGCGGTGCCGGCGTCATCCAGGATGACGGGCGGCACGATCCCGAGCATTCCGTCGGCCAGCGCGTCGCGATTGACCGCGTAGGTGCCCGCAAAGATCGCGGGAGCGGTGATCGTCAGGTCGACCGCGCTGCCGAAGTTGAAATCGAGCATCCCGTCCGCCGATTCCGTCAGCGTCAGCAAGGCCAGCACCGTGACCGGCTCGGTGGACACGACGACATCCTCGGCACCCGCTGCCCGGATCGCGGTGACGATGCTCACCACGTCGTCCGTGGCGAGCGCTTCGTTTGGATTCCTGGCCGGCCCACCGTTCACGACCACGACATGCTCGTAGGACGGGTCCGACCCGTCGCTGACCGATGCCAGAGGTTGTCCGGTCCAGATCTGCAGGATCTGCCCGACGGCCATGTCCTCGAACACTGCGCCCAGCCCTTGCGTGGTTGCCGCCCGCGTGACGCTCAGAACGACCGGCGGGGCCATTCCCGCCACTTCGAAGGTCGCCAGACCGACAACGGAGCGGCCATCCGCCATCACCGTTTCGCGCAGGGTCAGCGTCAGGCCCCCGTCTTCCGGGGTGAGCGTGTAGGTGGCGACATCGGCTGCGATCACGCTGCCGTCGCGTTCCAGTCGCAGCGTGGCTGACGGCGCGGATGCATCCGCCGAATGGGCGTAAAGACCACTGTACAGAGCCAGGGTTCCATCGCCGATGTCGACGATGGACGGAGCGCGCAGGGTCTGCGGTCCCTGGGCCAGATCGGTCAGCAGGATCGGGTAGGAGCCGGCGATCTGCGCCGGCGCGGTCACCTGTAGCAGCGCGGTATCCCGCACGGCCGTGGCGAGGCTGTCGGCCGTGGCAGTGACGTCGTAGGTATGGACAAGCGATCCGATTGTGTCCGGAGAAGAAAGTCCGGACAGCAGTCCGAACGATGCGGCGGGGGTGATGGCGATTCCGATTCTCATTGCGGCGCTCAGTCCAGAATCACGATACCGGTGGCGGTGGTGCCGCCCGGAAAGATGCGCGCCACGCGCAGCGGATAGGGTATGCCGCGCTGGCACCAGAGCGTCACACGTCCGCCAGCGGCCATCTCAATATCGACGAACCCGTCGGTCCTGGTCTGGATCGCACGGCTGACGAAGGGCAGGTTACCCGTCGCGACGGGGGTCACGGCGGCGGCGCGCGTGGCCGGCGCAGTCAGACTGTTGGCAAGGGAATCGAAACGATCTTCGGGCATGGGCAGTCTCCTTGGAAGGTCTGGACTGCCGCGGGCGGAATTGATGCCGGATCCCTGGGGGCCGATCGAGCAAAGTCCGTCCGCCCCCGGGGGAGCGGCTCGGACTGTCGTCCGAACAGGACAGTCATGATGGATCTCGGGGTTGATCGTATGGCGTCGCCGCAAAACGGGTCGCCAAGGGAATGACTGGCTATCCATGAGCACCTTAACAGTTCGTTAAGCCTGTTTTCGACCGGACCTTGGGATCGCGACGGATTTGCGATAGGGCCTCGAAGAGGCGGGCCGCTTCATCGCGATGCTCGACATCCGCCATCCCGCTTCGTCCGACGGATATTTTCTCGATGAGCATGATCCAGCCCTCCGCGACGCGACCCCGTCGACCTTCTCCGATGAACTGGGCCGGCGAAGGCCCGGATCGGGTTCAGGTGAATGTCGTCGACCGCGACGCGCTTCTCGACGACCTCGAAACGGGTCTCATGTCTGGCCGCGGCTTCACTCTCGCGACGCTGAATCTCGATCACGTCGTCAAGATCGGTCGCGATGCCGGGTTCCGGGCCGCATATGCCCGCCACAGCCATGTGACCGCCGACGGCAACCCGATCGTCTGGCTTTCGCGCCTGGCCGGGCACGAGGTCGAGCTCGTCCCCGGCTCCGAACTGGTGGAGCCGATGATCGCGATCGCCGCGCGAACCGGAACGCCGGTCGCCCTGGTCGGATCCACCCGGGAAACACTGGCGCGCGCCACCCAGACCCTGGTCGCCCGTCACCCGGGCCTGAAGGTGGTGGCTCAGGTCGCTCCGCCCATGGGGTTCGACCCCGAAGGATCCGATGGAGATGCCGCCATCGCGGCCCTGCACGACAGCGGCGCGCGGCTGTGTCTTCTCGCGCTCGGTGCCCCCCGGCAGGAGGTGTTCGCTGCCCGGGCCGCCGACGTTCTGACCGGCGTCGGGTTCATGTCGATCGGTGCCGGAATCGATTTCGTCGCCGGAACTCAGGTGCGCGCGCCCGCCGTAATGCGTCGCTTCGCGGCGGAATGGCTCTGGCGACTCCTCGCCAACCCGCGCCGGCTGGCCGGACGCTATTGGGGCTGCATCCGGATCCTGCCCAGAATGACGATGCAGGCCGCCCGGCACCGGTTCCTGTCGCGACCCGCGTCTTGATCCCGGGCCCGGTTTCGGGGCAAGGCGTACCGATATGATCGCTGTCGCGCTCTTCTCATGGCCGCTGGTTGTGGCATATCTGTTTTCGCGCTTCGATCTCGTCGTCGCGGTCTGCGTCGCCATTCTCGCCGGGTACCTGCTATTGCCCGAAGTCGGCGGTTACAACTTTCCGATGCTGCCGGCCTACGACAAGACTCTCGTTCCGGCACTGACGGCGATCATCGCGACCATGGTCGCGGTATCCCGCATGCGGATCTCGCCGTCCGAGATGACCGCGACCCTCCTTCCCGGATGGCTGCCCCGGTCCCGGCTGATGGTGCTGGCCATCGCGCTGGCGGTCTTCGGCAGCTTCGCCACGGCCCTGACCAATGGGGACCGGATCGAAATCGGCACGCGGATCCTACCCGGCCTGACGCTTTACGATGGCTTCTCCGCCGTTCAGACGATCATCGTGATCCTGCTGCCGTTTGTCTTGGGTCGCAAGCTGCTGTCGCATTCCGGGGCCCACCGGGTGTTGCTGATCGCGCTCTGCGTCTCGGCGGCGGCCTACAGCGTGCTCGCGCTCTACGAAATACGGATGTCGCCGCAGCTCAACCGGATGGTCTATGATTTCTTCCCACACAGCTGGCGTCAGCATATGCGCGGCGGGGGGTTCCGCCCGCTGGTGTTCCTCAACCACGCCCTCTGGCTGTCGGTCTATCTGGCAATGGGGTTCCTCGCGACCCTGTCGCTCGTGCGGGGGCGGGCCCGCAATCCCCTTGCCCTCCTCCTTCTGGCGGTCTGGATCCTCGGCACCATTGTCCTGGCGAAGTCCCTCGGGGCCGCTCTAATCTCAATGATCCTCGGGGCGGGTATCCTGCTGGGCGGGGTCCGCGGGCAACTTCTCATTGCAGCCATCGTGGCGGGCATCGTGCTGGTCTATCCGATGATGCGCGGGGCGGGTCTGGTGCCGACGGGGACCGTTCTGTCGGCGATTTCGTCCATCGACACGGAAAGGGCAAACTCGCTGAGGTTCCGGATCGAGAACGAGGACCGGCTTCTCGACAAGGCCAACCGCAAGCCGGTTTTCGGCTGGGGCATGTCAGGGCGGGCGCGGGTCTTCGACGACGACGGACAGGACCTCACCGTCACCGACGGGGCCTGGGCCATCGCCATCGGAGAATGGGGCTGGAT
>JBGTLJ010000030.1:0-2883 GCA_041744175.1 Oceaniglobus sp.
GCGGCGGCGCTGGATCTGGCCCGGATCCGCGTCCACATCTATGAAATCTCGCCGGTGAACGGTCTGGCGGCGCCGGACGGGCGGATCTTTATCACCCGTGGGTTTTATGACCGCTACCGTGCGGGCGAGGTGACAGCCGAAGAGATGGCCAGCGTGATCGCCCACGAACTGGGACATGTGGCGCTGGGTCATTCGCGGCGCCGGATGATCGACTTTTCCGGACAGAACGCGCTGCGCACCGCGCTGGCGATGATGCTGTCGCGCATCCTTCCCGGGATCGGCATCATGATCGCGGGGGCACTGACATCGCTTCTGGCGGCGCGGCTGTCGCGCAAGGACGAATACGAGGCAGACGCCTATGCCTCTGCCCTGCTGACGAAAAGCGGGATCGGAACGGCACCGCAGAAATCGCTGTTCACCAAGCTGGAAAAGCTGACCGGCGCCCGGGGCGGTGCCGCCCCCGCGTGGCTGATGAGCCATCCGAAGACCGCGGAACGGATCGCCGCCATAGAAGCCAACGAGGCGAAGTGGGGGTGATGGCCCATCGTCACTGTCGATTTGCCGTCTGGTCGGGGCGAACCGGCAGGAGCCTGACTGCGGGTCGCCGGGTTATCCGCCGACGATCAGCTTTGCCAGCCTCGGCAGACCCGCGCGTTTGAGGATTGGTTGCAGGGCCAGCGTTTCGCCCGACAGCCGTTCCGCCGTCTTGTGGACAACGTCGATGGATTCGGTGACGGCGGATGCATCGACACCATGCAGCCCGCGCAGGAACTGGTCCGGGTCCTGTCGCGTCAGACCTTCCTCGGCCAAGGTATGGCGGGGAAAATCGCGTGCGTTGAAGGTGACGATGCCGTCCGCAGATCCAGCGATCGCAGCCGCGAGGACATGCACGTCATCGGGATCGGGCAGATGTAGGCGCGCCAGATCGCTGCCGCGGGGATGCGTTATCGCTTCGGGCCAGCGCGCGGTCAGCAGGGCGATTTCGCCTCGCGCCACAGTTTCGGCCCCCGGCGCGAGCTTGCGGGTGGCGCGCGCCCATTCCTCGAGAATGTGCGGCGACCAGAGCGGTGTGAAGAGCCCGCGCGCCGCGACGTTCAGCAGAATGTCCCGCAGCACCGTCGGAAACAGCACGCAGGCATCCAGCACGATCCTCACGCGTCAAGCCGGTAGAACAAAGCCTTGAGATATCCGCTTTCAGCCAACTGGGGCAGTTGTGGGTGATCCGGCCCGGCGAACCCGGTATGGATCAGCTGCGCACCGCGCCCGGCCCGTCCGATGCCTGAATTGGACGCGCCGCGAAAGCGCCCCAGATCGACGGCGTGCGAACACGAACAGGTCACGAGAAATCCGCCCGGCGCTACAAGCGGCGCCGCAAGGCGCGCCACGCGTTCATAGGCGCGCAGTCCGGCCTCGAGCGATTGGCGGTTCGGCGCAAAGGCCGGAGGATCGCAGACCACCAGATCGAACAGTTCGCCTTCGCGGGCCAGCCCGGCCATGACATCGAACGCATCGCCGCGCCGTGTCGTCAGCCGGGTCCCGACATCCATCGCCCGCGCACCCTGTTCCGCAAGGTCGAGGGCCGGTTCGGATCCGTCGACCGCCATCGCGGACTGCGCACCCGCCGCAAGCGCGGCCAGCGCGAACCCACCGACATGGGAGAACACATCCAGCACCCGGAATCCCTGCGCCAGTCGGGCGGCGAAGGCATGGTTCGGACGCTGATCGTAGAACAATCCCGTCTTCTGGCCCCCCAGAAGATCGGCCATGTAGATTGCGCCGTTCATCGCCACCGCCACCGGCCCGTCCAGCGCGCCGCGCAGCAGGATGGTTTCCTCGTCCAGGCCCTCGATCACACGTGACCGTCCCGTGGCGTTCTTGACGATCGTTTCGACGCCGGTGACCCGCTCCAGCGCCGCGACCAGAGCGTCAAGGTGACGCTCTGCCCAGGCCGCATTGGGCTGAATGACGGCCGCATCACCGAAACGATCTATGACGATGCCAGGCAATCCGTCTGCCTCTGCATGGACAAGCCGATAGAACGGCGTGTCGAACATCGTCTGACGCAGAGCCAGCGCGCGCGTCAGTCTGGCCGCGAACCAGTCCGTGTCGATGCGGGCGGCGATATCGCGGTCCAGCATGCGGCAGACGATCCTGGATGCGGGATTGACGGTGACAAGACCGAGGGGCTCGCGCGCTCCGTCCTGCAGTTCGGCAATCGCACCGGCCGGCAGCTTTCCGGTGCGCCTGTCCATCACCAGTTCGTTTGCGAACACCCAAGGGCTTCCCCGGCGCAGGGGCCTGGGGTCGACCTTGGGCAACAGGCGAACGATGGGATAGGGCGGGGCATCGGGCAGCATCCCGCTGGCCTATCCGGTTTGCCGGTCGCCCGAAAGGGGCGTCAGCCGTGCACCCGGCCCGTCCGCGGTGCAATGGCGGTGCCGTCCCTGTCGAAAAAAGCGGTAATCCGGCCACGAAAAGCTTGCAGGCTGTCGCCTATGACCTGCGCACGCAGGGCGCGGGCGCGAAGTTCGATCTCGATGAGGTCGGGGGTTACGGTCGGTGTCATGTCATGTCCTTCGAATGGATGGTTGCGTTGACAGCTATCTAAGGGTCACATCCGGCCTACACCACGCCGGATGCCGCATTGCCGTCATGCGTTCCCTGCAAGCCGTGTCCGAAACCATCTTTCCCCTTCAGTTAGCGCTAACCATCATATATCCTCACAGGAACACCCCCGGCCAGAAACAGTTATCCTTGCACCAACAGCGAAAGGCCGCGCCATGACACTGAACGCCACGATCGCATCCGTCACCGACAGGATCGTCGAACGCAGCCGCACATCGCGTGGCACCTATCTTGACCGGATGGCCCGCGCCGCCGCCG